>RECL01000050.1 GCA_007694025.1 Spirochaetaceae bacterium | reverse complement strand
GATGAACATCCTGCTGGGCTTCAGCGGCCTGATATCGCTCGGTACCGCCGGCTTCATCGGAGCCGGCGCGCTTGGGATGGGCGTCTTTCTCCGGATGGGGCTGCCGTTCGAACTCGCGGCTGTCATAGTGCTCGCGATATCGGGCGGGCTCGGCGCGCTGATCGGCCTCTTTTCGCTGAAGGTGGAGAGTATCTACCTGGCGATCGCGACGCTTTTTGTCGGTGAGATTCTCCGACAGATTTACACGTCGATCCCGATCTTCGGCGGCGAGTTCATCCGGATCGGCGCGGTCCGCCTCTTCGGCGTCCTGGAGCTCAACCAGATCTTCCAGGTCCAACGTAGCATTCTGTACGCGATTATCGTCGCCGTGCTCTTCGGGTTCATGGTGCTGATGCACCATCTGGTTACCAGCCGCACCGGGCGCGCGCTGATGGCGATGAGCCGCAGCGAGCACGCCGCGCAGGCGATGGGAGTCGACCTGCTGAAGTACCGGCTGATCGCGTTCGTCACCGCGACGCTCTACGCGACGACCGGTGGGATACTCTACGCGCTCTACTTCCAGAGCGCGCCGACGCGCGCGTGGACGCTCAACGTGAGCCTCCTGGTGATCGCGATGGTCGTGGTCGGTGGATTCAAGTCGATCGTCGGGACGTTCCTGGGCGCGATCATCATCTACGGGCTTCCCAATCTGCTGCTCAAGGACCTCCTTGGCGACATATCGTACGTCTTTTCGGGTGCGCTGATCATCGTTGTGATCCTGTTCTACCCGCGCGGCTTTGTCTACGTCGGGCACGACCTGCGCAAGGCAGTCACCGCGGTGATGGCCCGAGTGCGGAGGACATCATGAGCGGCGCGCCTGGCGACGTACGTACGCCGATCCTGGATCTGGAGAATGTGACGATGACGTTTGGCGGTCTGCGCGCGGTCGACGGTTTGAGCTTCACGGTGTTCGACGGCGAAATCGTCGGGCTGATCGGACCGAACGGCGCCGGCAAGACCACCGTGTTCAACTGTGTGACGCAGTTCTACAAGCAGTACGAAGGGACGATCCGGCTCACGAACGATGGCCGCGCCGTCGACCTCAGAAGCGTTCCGGTGACGCACGTGGTCCGCCACGGTGTCGCGCGCACGTTCCAGAACCTGGACCTGGTGCCGGACCTGTCGATAGAGGACAACGTGCTTATCGGCGCGCACACGCTCTTCGCCACCGGTGTGATTGCGCACCTGCTGCGCACCCCCCGCGCGCGCCGCGAAGAGGTGGAGATGAGGGAGCGGGCGGCCGAAGTGCTCGACTTCCTGGGCATCGCTCACCTGAAAGACCTTTACGTTGCCGGGCAGCCGTACGGAGTCCTCAAGAAGGTCGAGATCGCGCGTACGCTGATGGCGAATCCACGCCTGATCATCCTGGACGAACCCGCCGCAGGGTTGAACGACCGCGAGACCGATGCGCTTGACGCGCTGATCTACCAGATTCGCGAGCGCTTCAACACGACGATCCTTCTGATCGAGCACGACATGGGGCTTGTGATGAACGTGTGCGATCGCGTCTGCGCGATCAACTTTGGGAAGTTCCTGGCGATGGGAACGCCGGCGACCATCCAGCGCAACCCGCAGGTCCAGGAAGCCTACCTGGGCAAGGACGAGGACCTATGAGCGCGCTGCTGGAGGTCCGGAACCTGAGCGTCTCCTACGGAGCAATCGGCGCGCTGAACTCGGTGAGCATCTCGGTACCTGCCGGACAGATCGTTGCCGTCCTGGGCGCGAACGGCGGCGGCAAGACGACGCTTCTGAAGACGATCTCAGGGCTTGTCACGGCCCGCAGCGGCAGCATCACGTTCGACGGGCGGGAGATCACGAAACTGTCGCCCGAGGCGATCGCGCGGCAGGGAATCGTCCAGGCACCCGAAGGTCGGCAGATCTTCGGCGAGCTCACCGTCTACGAAAACCTGCAGATCGGCGCGTTCACGGTACGCGACCGCGCCGCGCGCGCGCGCAACCTGGAGCGTGTCTACGGCTACTTCCCGGTGCTGAAGGAGCGACGCGATCAGGTGTCGCAGACGCTCTCCGGCGGAGAGCAGCAGATGCTCGCGATCGGACGGGCTCTGATGGCGTCTCCGCGGCTTCTCATCCTGGACGAGCCGTCGCTTGGGCTCGCGCCGCTCATCGTGCGGTCGATCTTCCGGATCATCACCGAGTTCCAGCAGGAGGGCACGACCGTCCTGATCGTCGAGCAGAACGCGTTGCAGACGCTCCGGATATCGAGCTACGCGTACGTACTCCAGGTCGGGAAACTCGTGAAGGCGGGGCCCGCATCCGAGCTGCAGGACGATCCCGAGCTGGTGGAGGCGTACCTGGGCAAGGACGGGAGATCTTAGTGGGGTCAATGAGCCGCGGTGCGGCCATGACATACGGGTACTTTCATAGGAGGAAGGTATGAAGAGGATTACGATTGCGGTGCTGCTGATCGCAGCAGTCGCGTTCGCGCTGCCGGCTGCCGGTACGCGGCAGACCGTGGCCGCACAGGGAGTGACCGCCGACAGCGTGCTCGTCGGTAACTCGGCAGCAACGAGCGGCGCGCTCGCCGCTGTGGGCGTTCCGTTCAACCGCGGTATCGAGGCGTACTTCAAGATGGTCAACGACGCCGGTGGAGTTGCCGGCCGGACGATCCGCTGGGTCCACTACGACGATGAGTTCGACGGCGCGCAGGGACTCACCTACGCGCAGCGCCTGGTAGAGGACGACAAGATCTTCGCGTTCGTCGGTCACTTCGGCACACCGACCGTAGCGCTGACCCAGGAGTATCTGAACTCGGTCGGCATCCCGCGCGTCTACTACGCGACCGGGCTGCGGTCACTGTTCAACCTGAACGCGACCGGTGGCGCGCGAGCGTCGTTCCCGGTCCAGCCGATCTACGACGCCGAGGGCGAAGTCATGGTCGCGCGCGCGGTTTCCGACTTCGGTGCCAGGCGGATCGGTGTTATCTACCCGAACGCGGACGACGGCGCGGGACTGCTCGCAGGGATCCAGCTCCGCTCGGGGCTCCTGAACGTTCCGATTGTGACCGCGCAGGTCGCACCCGATGCAACCGACATGAGCTCTGCGGCGCAGACAATCATCGCGGCGAACGTCGACGTGATACTGGTCGCGGCGAATCAGGTTCCCGCCGAAGTTGCGATCAAGGCGCTCGCCGCGGCGGGTAACACGAAGCCTGTTATCACGAGCTACGTCAACGCCGCACCGGTCTTCGTGCAGGGCGTGCGCGAGGCGCTCGGGGTGTTCGACGTGTACGCCAACGCGTGGCTTCAGGTCGTGGACGACGACGGCAACCCGACCCCTGCGCTCAACGTGTACGTCGAAGCGGTGTCGAAGATCGACCCGGCGCTCGCCGGCAACCCGTTCGCGCAGGCCGGATGGATCGCCGCATCCGCGTTTGTGCAGGGGCTCGAGCGCGTCGGGACAAACCCGCTGACGTGGGACTCGTTCATAGCGGCGATGGAGCGCGAGCCGATCGAAATCCCGCTCGGTGGTACGGTCGACTTTGCGAACGGCCGCCGTGTTGGCACGCAGGCGATGTCGCTGCTCAAGGCCGTCTACGACGACGGGCCGGGCTGGATCGTCGATCGCCCGCTCGAAGCGATCGAAGACATTCTGAGGTAGGCTCTTCGGCGCCCCGTCGGATCAACCGACGGGGTGCCCGACGGGTATCCGGGCCGTCCCGCGCTGTGGGACGGCCCGATCACCGCGCACCGCAACTACTGGGGAACCGATGACCGACGTAGGAATCATAGGGCTGGGAGTCTCATTCCCGCGCAGCTACATGGATGCCGCCGAGCTGGCCGCACGGACCGGGATTCCCGAGGACGTCATCAGGCAGAAGTTTGGCGTCGACCGGAAGCCGGTACCCGGACCCGACGACACGACGAGCGCGATGGGTATCGCGGCCGCGAAGAACGCGATCGCGATGGCGGGGATCGATCCCGCCGAGATCGACGTCGTGATCTGGAACGGCGGTCAGCACAAGGACTACCTCAACTGGCTCGCCGGGCTGCACGTGGCCGACGCGATCGGTGCTGTGAACGCGTGGAGCTTCGACATGGAGGCGATGTGCGGGAGCATGATGGCCGGTATGGAAGTCGCGCGCAGCCTCATGGTCGCGAACGATGGGTACCGGACGGTGCTTCTGGTGAGCGGCTACCGCAACGGCGATATGGTCGATTACTCGGTGAAGGAGACATCCTTCATGTTCGACATCGGCGCCGGGGGCGCGGCGATGGTGCTGCGCCGTGGAGTCGGCCGGAACGTGATCCGTGGTACTGCGTTCCGCGGTGACGGCAGCTTCTCGACCGACTGCGTCGTGAAGTCTGTTGGAAGCCGGAACTGGCCGCCCACGCCGCAGGACGTGGATCGGCTCCACTTTGTGATCGACGATGTGGAGGGCTTCAAGCAGAAGCTTGGCGAGCGAACGCTCCCGAACTTCTACGCGGTGATCCGGGAGAGCCTGCGCAAGGCGGGGCTCACCGACAAGGACATCGACTACCTGGCGATCCTTCACTTCAAGCGGAGCACGCACGAACTGGTGCTTCGCGAGCTCGGGTTGACCGAGGAGCAGACGACCTACCTGAGCGGGTACGGCCACGTGGGTCAGAACGATCAGATCATCTCGATCGTCGAAGGGTTGAAGAGCGGGAAGATCAAGGACGGAGACAACATCGTGATGGTTGGCGCCGGCATCGGATTCGTCTGGGCCGCTGCAACCGTCCAATGGGGAGCAACGAATGACGCTTAACGGAAAGGTGTGCGTGGTCACTGGCGGCGCACGGGGGATCGGGCGGACGATCGTCGAGGCGTACGCCGCCGCGGGGGCGACGGCGGTGTACGCGATCGACATGGGGTTTGACGGCTTCGATGACGTGACCGCGAAGTACGCGTCGGTGACGAGCGTCGTGCTCGATGTCACCGACTCCGCCGCGGTGAACGCCGCGGTCGAGCGGATCGCCACGGAGGCGGGGCGGATCGACGTCCTGGTCAACAACGCCGGGATCACTCGAGACAACCTCATTCAGAAGATGACCGACGACGAGTGGAACGCGGTGATCGCGGTCAACCTCACCGGCGTGTTCAATATGGCGCGTGCGGTCGGCCCGCTGATGATGGAGCAGGGCGACGGGGCCGTCATCAATATGGCGAGCATTGTCGCGCTCACCGGGAACGTCGGGCAGTCGAACTACGCGGCCACGAAGGGTGGCGTGGTGTCGCTGACAAAGACGTGGGCGAAGGAGTTCGCGCGCAAGGGAGCAAAGGTGCGCGTGAATGCGATCGCGCCCGGCTTCATCCGCACGCCGATGACCGAAAAGGTCCCGGAGAAGATCCTGGACGCGATGATCGGCAAGACGCTCCTGGGCCGGATGGGCGAGCCCGAAGACATCGCGAACGCCGCGCTCTGGCTCGCGAGCGACGCGGCCAGTTTCGTCACCGCGCAGGTCATCAGCGTCGATGGGGGCCTGGTCATATAGGACGGGTGACAGGCAGGGGAGAGAGAATGGCAAGCTGGAAGGCAGAGTACGACGGAAGAGTACGCAGCATGGAGGAGGCGATCCGTTCGCTACCCAAACGTGCGGCGGTCGTGATGGGGATGGCGTCGATGGAGAGCCAGGGGTTCATGTCCCGGGTCCACGAGTTCGCCGATCACTTCGATCACCTCCGCGTGCTGTCGTGCCTCAACATGAAGAGCTATCCGTTCTGCGAGGATCCGAGCTATCAGGGCCGGTTCATGAACGAAAACTGGTTCTTCGGCCCGTCGAATCGCCAGGCGGCGAAGCTCGGGCTTCGGCTGGTCGACTTCATCCCGAACAACCTCCACCAGGCGGGCGGGAACAAGATCCGCGCGCTGAAGGCCGAAGGCGCGACGATCGTCTACTGGGGCCCGGTCACTCCGATGAACGACGCGACCGGCTTCCTGAACCTGGGGCTCTCCAACGTCTACGAAGGCGAAATGATCGACGCGGCCGACATCGTCGTGCTCGAAGTGAACCGGAAGGTTCCCTTCCTGCACGGCGATACGCAGGTGCACATCAGCCAGGCCGACGTCGTCGTCGAATACGACGCCGACATCCCGACGATCCCGGTGCTCGAGCCGGGACCGGTCGAACAGGAGATTGCGTCGCACATCGCGCGGCTCGTCGGCGACGGCGCGACGCTGCAGATCGGGATCGGCGGGATCCCGAACGCCGTCGCGGCGCTCCTGTCGGACAAGAAAGACCTGGGCATCCACACCGAGATGTTCACCGAAAGTATGATCGATCTGTTTGACTCGGGTGCGATCACAAACCGCAAGAAGTCACTGTGGCCGAACAAGTTCGTGTTCACCTTTGCGCTCGGCAGCCGGCGGATGTACGATTGGCTCGACGGCAATCCCGCCGTGCTCGAGCTGCGCGGGAGCTACGTCAACGACCCGTACGTGATCGCGCAGAACGACAACATGGTGAGCATCAACACCGCGATCACGGTTGATCTCACCGGGCAGGTCTGTTCGGAGTCGCTCGGTCCCGTGCAGTACTCGGGAACCGGCGGCCAGCTCGACACGCACCGCGGCGCGCAGAAGGCGAAGAACGGGAAGGGCGTCATCGCGCTGCGGTCGACCGCGAAGAGCGGGACGCTGTCGACGATCGTACCGATGCTGCCCGAGGGCTCCGCGGTGACCGTACCGCGGCAGGATCTGGACTGGGTCGCGACCGAGTACGGCGCGGTGCAGCTTCTTGGTCGCACCGTGAGCGAGCGCGCGCAGGCGCTGATATCGATCGCGCATCCGGAGTTCCGCGCGGAGCTCACCGCCGCGGCAGAAAAGCTCGGCTACCTGTAGGGGGGTACCATGAACAAGGTCTACATCGTTGCAGCACGCAGAACCGCGATCGGCGCGTTCGGCGGAGGGTTCAAGAGCACCCCCGCCTCACGGCTCGCGGCACAGGCGATCCGTGCCGTCCTCACCGATGCGCGCGTCGACCCCGCCACGATCGACCAGGTCATCGTCGGTAACGTGATCGGTAACGGCCAGGGCATGGGACCCGGCCGGCAGGCGTCGATCTTCGCCGGGATCCCCGACTCGGTCCCCGCCTATTCGGTCAACATGCTCTGCGGCAGCGGCATGAAGTCGATCATGCTTGGAGCCGACTCGATCCGCTCGGGTGACGCACGCCTGTGCGTCGCCGCAGGCATGGAGAACATGAGCCTGGCGCCGTTCACCGTGCCGGCAGCCGTGCGGTGGGGGAGCAAACTCGGCTCTCTTCAGATGGACGACAGCCTGCTCCAGGACGGACTCACCGACGTGTTCAATAACTATCACATGGGCGTGACCGCGGAGAACATCGCGAAGAAGCACGCGATCACCCGTGACGCGCAGGACGCGTTCGCCGCGGAGAGTCAGCGCCGCGCCGCCGATGCGCGGGCTGCCGGCCGCTTCGCCGCGGAGATCGTCGGTGTGGAAGTGAAGGAACGAAAGAAGACGACCGTGATCGACACCGACGAGCACATCAGGCCCGACACCACCGCAGAGACGCTCGCGGGCCTGCGGCCCGCCTTTGACCCCGAAGGTAGCGTGACCGCCGGTAACGCGTCGGGGATCAACGATGGCGCCGCCGCGCTTCTCCTTGCGTCCGAAGAGGCGGTCAGCGAGTATGGCCTCACGCCGATCGCGGAGCTGGTAGCCTGGTCGCAGGCCGCGCTCGATCCCGCGTTCATGGGCCTGGGGCCGGTTCCGGCGATTCGCCGCGCGCTCAAGGCGGCCGGACTATCGCTTGGCGACGTCGCGCTCATTGAGCTCAACGAGGCGTTCGCGGCGCAGAGCCTGGGCGTCCTGACCGAGCTCGCCGCCGAGCACGGGGCGACCGTCGACGCGCTGATGGAACGAACGAACGTGAACGGCGGGGCGATAGCACTGGGCCATCCGATCGGCGCGAGCGGAGCGCGGATCACCGTGACGCTCCTCCACGAAATGGCGCGTCGCGGCGCGTCGACCGGACTCGCGTCGCTCTGTATCGGGGGCGGGATGGGAACCGCGCTGATCGTGAAGAGGGGCGGAGTATGACGCGCGCGCAGAAGTCGGACGCGCGTAGTATCAACGAGCGCATGATCGTCGTCCGCGGGAAGTCGATCCACGTGCGTGAGACAGACGCGTCCGACGGCGCCCGCGACGGAGCGTGGCCGACGCTCCTCTGCATCCACGGCAACCTGGGAAGCGGCCGCTGGTTCGAACCGCTCCTCGCCGACTACCCCGGCCGCGCGGTCGCGCCCGACCTGCCAAACTTCGCTCAGAGCGACCACATCGACGGTTGCTCGATGCCCGACTACGCCGACTGGGTCGCCGCGATCGCCGACGAGCTCGGGCTTGGCGGACAGGGTGAGCGCGTCGTCGTGGTGGGTCACAGCCTGGGCGGTGCGGTCGCGATGGAGCTCCTCTGCCGCCGGCCCGAGCTCTTCGAGCGACTGATCCTGGTCGACTCGTCGCCGGTCGACGGGTTGCAGACGCCGAAGGAGTACTATCCGGCGATCGAGGCGTACAAGGCGGACAAGACGATCCTGGGCGCGGCGCTCAAGGGAATGGTGCCGACGCTCACCGACGACGACTTCTTCGCGCTGATCGTCGACGACGCGTGGAAGATGAACCGAGACTGCTTCATCGGGCACGCCGAAGAGCTTGGGAAGGCCGACTATACCGGGCGCCTCAAGGGCAACCGCGTGCCGGTGCACGTGCTTCGCGGTGAACTCGACCCGCTCATCACGGCCGAGCGCGCGAAGGCGGCCGCCGACTTCTTTGGGACTACCGTACACACGTTCGAAGGCTGCGGCCACTCGCCGCTCGTCGAACAGCCCGACCGGTTCAACGCGCTGCTGACGGAACTGGTGGGAAGCGCGGCCCGCGGGGCGGGGTCCGAGGCGTAGCGGTGGGGACCCCCGAGAAGATTCGCGACGCTGCGCTCGAACTCTTTTCGGGTCGCTGGTTCGAGACCGTGTCGGTCGCGGAGATCTGCCGCGCCGCGGGCGTATCGAACGGCGTATTCTACCGCTACTACCGCAGCAAGGAAGAGCTCGTTCGCGCGCTCGTCGACGAGTTCCTGTCGGTCTTCGAGTCCGAGGTCACCGGGATCGACGGAGCGACGGTCGCCGAACGTATGCTCCATCTCTGCACCGCCGTCTTCAACGCCGGAGTACACCACACCCCGATGGTCACGCTCTTTCGTGAGGCGCAGTACCGCTTCCCCGAGTACGAAGAGCGTCTCCGCAACGTCTACCGCAGGTCGTGCCGCGAGGTCTTCGGCCGCGCGGTCAGCGAAGCAGAGTACCTCTACGCAATCTCAGGCCTACGGTTCAACTCGACGCGCGCGATCT
>RECL01000402.1 GCA_007694025.1 Spirochaetaceae bacterium | reverse complement strand
GCGGTCCTCACTGCAACGCGCTCGGCCAGCTCCGCTTCGCGGCGCTCGGCGTCGCGGATTCGCAGCACGATCACGAACCATCCGATCGTCGCGAGTGCGGTCGCCGCGGCAACCGTTGACACCAGGGTTCCCCACGCCCCGGGCATGTTAGCGACTCCGCCGGCTACCAGACAGGCGATGTACGTCGCCATCAGCAGCGTGATCTTGAGCCGGCTGTGCTTCGTCAGGTAGCCGAGCTCCCACGCGTAGAGGATCGCCAGGAACACCAGCACGAAGCCGCTGAGCTGCATGGGAGATCCTGCCCACGTGGCGATCAGGCCGGAGACCATCCCGTAGGTCGGCTGAACCCACGCGATCCGCGCCCAGCGAACGCTCAGCAGGCTCAGCCCGCCACCGATCACCAGCGACAGGACGTAGATGGACGTCGCGACTTCGGCGGGTGGCATCCCATTACTGAGGAGCGTTCGCACGTTCATTGCGGCGACGATCAGACTCGCGATTCCGATCGTTGCTCCGATCCAGCGGCGAGCCGTGTCGACGCGCTGATGCCGATGCGATGCGTCGCCGTCACGCGTCGGGTGCGAAGCGCTGTCGGGGTAACGCGTTGCGCGCGTACCGGTGACCGAATCCGTCTTGGGGTCCATCGTGGCCGATTCTACCCGAGCGCGGTGCGATTGGATAGCTTGGCACCGCCCGCGATGCGTATACTCCCCGTGTGGCAGACAGATACGATGCAGTGATAGTCGGCGCCGGAATCGCCGGGCTGACCGCGGCGAGAGAGCTCTCATCGCGTGGACGCCGCGTGATCGTCGTGGACAAAGGGCGTGGCGTCGGAGGCAGGATCGCGACGCGGCGCATCGACGGCGCGGTGTTCGACCACGGTGCGCAGTTCGTGACCGCGCGTTCGTCAGAGTTTCAGGGCGAGGTCGAACGCTGGGTGCAGGCCGGAGTGGCCGCGCTCTGGTCGCACGGGTTCGCCGACGGACTTGTTGGCGATGGCAGTCTGCTGACGCGCGCGGCCGACGGCTCCGATACACCCCACATGCCCGCCCGCGACGGGCACCCCCGGTACCGCGGTGTGGACGGGATGACGTCCATCGCGAAACACCTGGCCCGCGGCCTTGACGTCAGGTTATCCACCGCTGTCGCGTCGGTAACCCGCGACGCCAACGGTTTCGAGGTGATCGACGCGACTGGTTCTACGACCGCCGCGTCGGCGGTCATTCTGACTCCGCCGGCGCCGCAGTCGATCGCGCTCCTGGACGCCGGGGCGGTGGCGGTGGATCCCGACGCGCGCACGACTCTATCCGCTATCGGCTACGAGCCGTGCATCGCGGTGCTCGCGTTCGTCGACGATGGGAGCGCCGCTGGCGCTGCCGCAGGCGGGAGTATCGGCTCCGGGCTCCTGCCCGAACCTGGCGCGCTGCGCCGCCCGGCCCCGCAGGTCGAGTGGATCGCCGACAACTTCGCCAAGGGGAGTAGTCCGCACGGCCCCGCGCTGACGATCCACTGTTCGCCGTCGTTCAGCGCAGAGCACTACCAGAGCGACGACGCGACGATAGTCGATCGCATTGCATCGATCATCCGCGGGATCGGGCTGCCGGCGCTTCGCGACGCGCAGGTGAAGCGGTGGCGCTACAGTGCACCGGTCGCTCCGCTGTCTATCGGAGCGTGGACCGACGGGCTTCCGTCCGGGCTCGTGATCGCCGGCGATGCGTTCATGGGGGCACGGGTGGAAGGCGCGTTCCTGTCGGGGCTCGCCGCAGCGCGCGCCGTCGGGCGCTAAGCCGAGGTGCTGGACGCTGTAGCGGATGCTGCAGCGTCTGCTGTAGTTGAGTCGCGACGGCCCGCAAGGAGCCCGCACGCCGCGCCGATATCCTGACCGCGCGACTCGCGGATCGTCGTCGTGATTCCGGCTCGCTTGAGGATCGCCTGATACGCTTCGATCGCACCGCGTTCGCTCGGGCGGAACTGCGTCCCCGGGAACGGGTTCCACGGAATGAGATTGACCCGCGACGGGATCCCCGCGATCAGATCGCGAACCGCCGCCGCCTGTGCTGGCTGGTCGGTGATGCCGTCGAGCATCGTTATCTCGAACGACAGCCGTCGGCGGCCGGTCGCCGCGAACGGCGGCAGTCCGAGCCGCGCCCGGTTTCGCAGCAGTTCGGCAATGTCGGCTATCGGGTAGCGGTTCTCCGACGGGACGATCGGCAGCCGCTCCTCGCGTCGCGCCGCGTGCAGGCTCACCGCGACGTTCACATCGGTCCGGTCGAGCAGTCGTTCGAGTTCGGGCAGAATCCCTACCGTCGATACGGTGATCCTTCGCGGGCTCAAGCCGTACCCCCAGTCTGAGGTCAGCACGGTGACCGCGTCGATCACGGCGTCGGCGTTGTCGAGCGGCTCGCCCATTCCCATGAACACGATGTGCGTCACGCGGTCGCGGTCGGGCAGGTTGCGGTACTGGCTGAGAATCTCCGCCGCAGACAGCGACTGCTTGAGACCCTTGCGCGCGGTCAGGCAGAACTTGCAGCCGATTCGACACCCGGCCTGGCTCGACACGCAGAGCGTGAGGCGGTTCGCCTCCGGGATCAGCGCGGTCTCGTACACGTCGCCGCCGAACGCGTCCCAGACGTGCTTCTGCGTCCCGTCACCGCTGGTACCGGCGTGGCGGTGATCGACGGTGGCGATCCGGTACCGGTCGTTCCAGTCGGCGCGGGTCGGCGCCGGAAGATTCGTCATCGCATCGATGTCGGGCGCGTGGTGGCGGTAGAGCCACTCGGCAACCTGGCGCGCGCGGTAGCGTGGCAGCGAGTCGAGTTCGACGATCCGTTCCAGATCGCGCAGGGTCGCTCCGTAGAGGTTCGGCCGCGGGTGGGGCGGGTCACGGTCGGCAGTGCCGGCGGCAACAGTCGGTCGGCCGGGGCTGTCGGTCACCCGGGCGCTCCGGCGGTGGCATCGGAGCTGGTGGCCAGGCGCGCGGTGAGCGTGCGCAGCATATCCGCGGTCATCCGGTCCAGGTCGTACTCGGGCTGCCACCCCCACTCGACGCGCGCGGCGTAGTCTTCGAGCGAGTTCGGCCAGCTGTTGGCGATCGCCTGGCGAACCGGATCGACGTCGTACGCGATCTCAAAGTCGGGGAGGTAGCGCCTGATGTACGCCGCCTGCTCCTCCGGGGAGAAGCTCATCGCGGTGACGTTGAACGCGTTGCGGTGGCGAAGCTTCGCCGGATCGGCATCCATCACGTCTATTGCGGCCTTGATCGCGTCGGGCATGTAGATCATGTCCAGGTAGGTGTCACCCTGTAGAAAACATGTATAACGGCGGTGCTGCACCGCGGCGTAGTAGATATCGACCGCGTAGTCGGTCGTGCCGCCGCCCGGGGGCGTGACGTTCGAGATGATCCCGGGAAACCGTACTCCTCTGGTGTCGACTCCATACTTGAAGAAATAGTAGTCGCACAGCAGTTCGCCGGCAACCTTTGTGACCCCGTACATCGACGTCGGGCGCTGGATCGTATCCTGCGGCGTGAACTCCTTGGGCGTCTGCGGACCGAACGCGCCGATCGAGCTCGGCGTGAAGACGCTCAAGGAGAACTCGCGTGCCGCTTCGAGTACCGCAACCAGGCCGCCCATATTGATCTCCCACGCATCCATCGGACGCGCTTCAGAGACCGCGCTCAGGAGTGCTGCCAGGTGGTAGACTCTGGTGATCCGGTGCGAACGCACGATCTGTCTGACGGCGTCCCCGTCACGCGCGTCAAGCCGGACGAACGGGCCGGCAGCGTCGGGGTCGTCGCGGATGTCGGTCACAATGACGGCGTCGGTGCCGTGTCGCTCGCGAAGCGTGACGGCGAGCTCAGACCCGAACTGGCCGAGTCCGCCGGTTATCAGGATGCGCTCGGCCATTCGGCTCCTCCCTCGTGGTGGTTGCGACAATCGGGTTTGTTCACTATAATGAACACGTTAGTATGGTATAGTGATTGCGGGCCGACGTCAACCGGAGGCCGCACGGGCGCAGGAGGCACGATGAAGCCGGTACCACCGCCGAAGATCGGCGCGAACATTCAGAAGATTCGCAAGGAACAGGGGCTCACGCTCGACGGGCTCGCCGAACGAAGCGGAGTTTCAAAGGCTATGCTCAGTCAGATCGAGTCGGACAAGGTGAATCCGACCGTACTCACCATCTGGAAAATCGCCCGCGGGCTCGAGATCGAGCTCGATGCGATCCTCAAGGGCGGTTGGGAGCCGGTACGCAAGTTTAGCGTCACGCGATCGAGCGATGCCGCGGTGCTCGACACATCGGACGGCGGACCGCATATCCGGGTGTTCTCTCCGATCTCGATGGCCGAGGACCTGGAGATCTACCAGGTCAACTTCGATCCGGGGACAGCGCTTGTCTCCGGTCCGCACGCCCCTCGGGCGGAGGAGTTCCTGACCGTCCTTGACGGTGCGGTCCGTGTAGAGGCGGGCGAGCGATCGGCCGACCTCCAGACGGGCGACTTCATCAACTACCACTGCGACATCGATCACGTGATCGAAAACCCGCACGACGCGCCCGCGAGTATCCAGATGATCGTCCGGTTTCACCGAAAACCATTCTAGCGGTCGGGTGGTGGCGGTTGCGCGCGGTCGGCTTGACCGGGTCACGCGGCGCCCGGATATTGAGGGTACCGGTTCCGGACCGACCGGCAAGGGGGAAGAGTGAGCAGCAGCGACCGACCCGAAGGGGCCATCTTCGATCTAGACGGAGTCATCACCGACACCGCCGTCATCCACTTCCGCGCGTGGAAGGAGACCTTCGATCGGCTGCTCGCCGACCTTCACGGAGAAGACTTCAAGCCGTTCGAGCACGACCGCGACTACGTGCCGTACGTCGACGGCCGACCGCGCTACGACGGCGTGGCCGGATTTCTGTCGTCGCGCGACATCGACCTGCCGTACGGGAAGGTCGATGACGAGCCCGGAAAGAAGACGGTATGCGGGATTGGCAACGCCAAGAACGAACGGTTTCGTCAGATCGTAGACAGCGGTGATATCCCGGTGTTCGAGTCGACCGTCGCGCTCGTCGATCAGTTGCTCGACGCGGGCGTGAAGTGCGGTGTCGCGAGTTCGAGCCGCAACTGCCGGTACGTGCTGAAGCAGACCGGGTTGATCGATCGGTTCGGGACGGTCGTCGACGGCACCGACAGCAAGGAGCTCGGGCTCGAGGGCAAGCCCGCCCCCGATATCTTTGTGACCGCGTGCGAGCGGCTGTCGGTCCGTCCCGATCGGAGCCTGATGGTGGAGGACGCGTATTCGGGGGTTGAAGCGGGTCGTAACGGTTCGTTCGCGCTCGTGATCGGGATATCGCGCAACGGTGATCTTGACGGGTTGCGCGATCGCGGCGCGCATATGGTTGCCGACGACATGTCGGGGATAGGTCTCGATCAGATCATGGACTGGTTCCGGGGCAACCGATGAAGGAGTCGCTCGTCAAGCTCGTCCTGACGCTGATCGCGATCGGGTCGCTCGCTCTGGGGGCGCTCTGGCTCATCGCGCCGCAGAGCTACCTCGACTTTGGAGGGATCGAGTCGACCCACATCGGGTGGCTTCGTACGATCGGCGCAGGGCTGATCGGACTCCAGGGGATCGGCCTCCTGGTCACGATCGTTCGAAGGCGCGACACGAATCCGGGGCTGCTCCTCATCGCGTTTGCGAGCACGCTGCAGACCGGCGCCGCGTGGTACTCGCTGATCTCCGGCGAGCTGACCGCAGAAGCCGGGTGGGTCATCGTCGTCCCGATCGCGCTCGCGACCGTCGCATCGATCCTGCTGTGGATGGTCTACCTGTCGCGCCACGCGAGCCGCGCGCTCCTGGGCGCGCCCCGTGCGTCGAAGGGAGACGTCGCCGCGATGGCCGACGAGCCGGTCAGCTCACCGGCCGACGAACCGGCTCGCGAGTGACGTTCCGTCAGTTTCTGCTCGTCGTCGAAATCCGGACGAAGGTCATCAGCGTATCGACCTTCGTGCTCGCGACGCTCTACGCGGCGTCGCGCGGCGCGACGATCAGCGCTGCCGATACGGTGCTGCTCGCGGTCGCGGTGCTCTGCGTCGACATGGGCACGACCGCGTTCAACAGCTTCTACGACTACCTGCGCGGCGTGGATACGCCGCTCTACACGGCGGAGCCCGACAAGGTGCTCGTCCACGAGGCGGTTGCACCCGGGTACGCGCTGATCGTGTCGGTCGCGCTCTACGCGCTCGCTGCGGTCGCCGGAATAGCGGTTGCGGCGACGACCGTCTGGTGGATCGTTCCGGTCGGAATCGGTGGGATGCTGGTCGGGTTTCTCTACAACGGCGGACCGCTCCCGCTGTCACGCACGCCCTTCGGCGAGTTATTCGCGGGCGGGTTCCTGGGCACCGTGCTCTTCCTGGTCGTCTACGCGGTGCACGCGCGCGCGCTGACGACCGACGCGCTCATCGCGTCTATCCCGAGCTCTCTGATGATCGCCGCGGTCCTCACCGTGAACAACACGTGCGACTACGACGGCGATCGCGCCGCGGGCCGCAGGACGCTGTCGATCGTCGCCGGGAGGTCCTTCGGCGAGGCGATCGTCTACGCGTCGGGGCTCATCGCGTACGCGATCCTCTTCGCCGGCGCGCTCGCGACAGTGGACGCGCTCCCGCGGCTACGACCCGGCGGTGTTGTCGCGGCCGCGGTCGGGCTGCTGGTGACGGCCGCCTTCTACCTCCGGATGCACCGTCGCGGCTACAGCCACGCGACCAAGCGGCCGCAGATGGTCGCGATCATCCGGGTCGTGTCGATCTACACCGCAGTCTACGCGGCGATGCTGGTCTACGCCGCGGTATAACGTCGGCGCACCTCGCAGCCCTTCGGACCCGATGTGGCCGGGTCTTGGGTGGTCTATCAGTGCCGCGACTACGCTGCGGGCTCGGCCTGCGACGCGGGAGCCTTCTCACTGGCGAACAGGAAGTAGCCGTACCAGACCGCCATACCGATGTGGTAGATGATCACGCTCCACACCACCATGTTAATCTCGAGCCCGCCAAAGAGCGCGAGCACGCCGTGAAGGACCGTCATCGCCACAAACACCAGGAAGATCATGAGCATGATAGGGAATCTTACCTCCCGTACCAGCTTGTTTCGCGAGCCCCACGCGATCCCGCCGATCGTCAGGATGCCCAGCCCGAAGAACTGCCAGCCGATCAGCCCCATCGAATCGGTCGGCACGTTCATCATGTCGGTCATCATGCCCGGCAAGAACAGGAAGCCAAGCCCGAACACGAGCGCCGCGATCCCGTGGATCCAGAAAAGAACCGTTGCTTTCATAGCCTTCCCCCACGTTACTGGATATGTCCATTGTCCATCCGCTTCCGGAACCCCGCAAGCTCGGGAACGGCGGTCTCGCGCGGTTTCGAGTACTCGTGCTTCCGTATCCGCTCGTGGTCACTCTTCGAGTGCAATCACGTTGGGTGCGTGAACACTCGTGGGCGGCCTCAACTCCAGTCTACGAATCGGCGCGAGTGATTATGGCTTTGCTCAGATGGCGCGCTCCATGGTAGGGTCACCCGCGGTACAGCCGTCCGGGACAAGGAGAGCTGAGTGAAGACGAAGAGAGTTCTGGTGTTCTTCCTGGTACTCATGGTGGGCATGGTCATCTTCGCGTTGGTCTTCCCTGATCAACTGAGAAGCCTGCTCAACAGACCGTCGCTTCACCGGCATGTGCTCTTCATCCACATCGTTGCCACGACGCTTTTCTTCGCGAACGCTGTGGTCGGTATCCTCTGGGAGCATCGAAGCCTTGCTTCGGGCCGACCGGTGGCCATCCTGCACACCTACGAAACGGTCACCTGGCTCGATGCCCGCCTCTCTTCTCCATTGATTGTGGTGTCGGTTGTTGCCGGCATCATGCTGAGCACGACGTACGGCGACATCTGGCAGGTTGGATGGCTCTCGATCGCGTTCCTGCTGTTCATCTTTTCCGGCCTGGTCTGGGTAGGAAGCGACATTCCGACCCAGTACCGGGTCAAGCGGCTGATCGCCGACGCCGACCCCCTGGCACCGGAGCTTCCTCAGGAGCTGATGCGACTTCTCAGGTTGCGTCTGTGGGTTTCGATCGGCGGAGTCTCTCCGCTTATCATTGTGTTCATGCTCATGGTGTACAAGCCGGACATCACGCCCGTGGCGCAATGGTTCAGGTAGAGCCACCGGGCTCTGCGATCGGCGCATCTCCCCTCGGGTTTCGCGCACTCTCCCGATCGTGGCACGGCGCCGACGAACGCAGCGGATCATCAAGACGCCCGAGAGCCAGGCTGACCTCCCGCAACTTCTCGGCGGCCGCTCTGTCGAGCGCCGGCGGTGCCGGATTTTCCAGCGTGGTCAGGTTGAAGAACTTCCCACTCACGCCCTCGATCTCCGCTGAAACCCCCAGGTAGTATAGCGCGTCGGCGGAGATCGTAGCAGACCGGAAGTTCCGTTCCAGAATCCGGTTCTTGTACCACTTGTACAATGCTCCGTTTTCCTTCCCTGATTCGGTCCTGACTGCTCCCGGGTGCATCGCGTTGACCGTCACGTTGCATCCGCTGAGCAACTGAACGAACGTCTGCATCGCAAGGAGCTGGGCGAGCTTCGCCGAACCATAGCTGCGCAGACCTGAGTATCGATGCTGCTCCCAGCAGAGATCGTCCAGATGCAGACCCCACGGGGCGAACCGGTGCGCTTCAGAGTTTACGAGGAGCACACGTCCGTGGCTTTGGCTTCGGAGTTTGTCCAGGAGGAGGGTATTGATCACGAACGACGACAGATAGTTGACCGCAAAAACAGTGTCCAGACCGTCGGCCGTCACCACGCGCCGTGTCAGATACGTGCCCGCGTTGTGGATCAATATGTCAATCGGTTCGCACAGCTGTGACAACTGGTGTCCGACTCGGTGCATGTCGTCCAGACGACTGAGGTCTGCGATGATGTCACGGCAGCGGACGCCGAACTCGCGCGTCAGTTCATCGCAGAGCTCGCGCGACTTCTCGACGTTCCGGTTGATGCACAGAAGGCTGGCACCACGGCTGGCGTACGTGCGAGCGGTCGCGTATCCAATCCCGGATGTTGCGCCGGTGATGACCACCAGCCGGTCCGAACAACCATCGCTGCACTGCCGGGGGTCGGCCTTGTTGTTGCGCGCCATCGCCAGCATATCGGACCACTGATACGCCTTCACGTACTGCCAGACTTGCGTGTTTGTTCCCATCGTCCTGCCCGATCTCCTTGCGCGGCTGTCTACCCGAACGACGGCGCCGGCGGGAAGAGCCGGTCTCGCGCGGCCATGAGCTTGTCGCACGTGTCGATGTCGTCATCCACGCGCACCAGCATGATCGGACTCATCCCCCGATCGACTATCTGTTCCATGTTCGACTCCTGTCTGAAC
>RECL01000187.1 GCA_007694025.1 Spirochaetaceae bacterium | reverse complement strand
ATCAAGGGACAGCTGGTCGTCGGCAAGCTCATCGAGATCGAAGGCATCGAGGCGACCGAAGACGAAATAGAGGCCGAGCTCGACAGCCAGGCTCAGGGCGGCGTGACCAAGGAACAGCTGCGCCAGTACTACCAGCAGCAGAACATGATGGACTACGTCGGGCGCGAGATCCGCGAGCGCAAGTTGTTCGACAAGCTGATGGAAGAGACCAAGGTCAAGAAGGGCAAGAAAGTGGGATTTCTGGACTTGATGGGGCGCAATGAGTAGCTTCGCAGTGAAGGAAGCCAGATGAACAGAGGATTCGACATCGAGCGGGCCACACGGCACGGCGCGCGCGTAACCGAACAGGGTGCGCGCGCAACCGAACAGGGTGCGCACTTTACATACGTCTACGAACGCGACGGCATGTCGGAAAAACAGTGGGACGTATTCTCGCGCCTGCTGAAAGACCGGATCATTTTTCTTGACGGCGCTATCGACGACGCGGTCGCCGATATCGTGATCGCGCAGATGCTCTACGTGGAGAGCCAGGACCCGGAGAAGGACGTCAGCCTCTACATCAATTCGCCGGGCGGTTCGGTAACCGCGGGGCTCGCGATCTACGACGCGATGCAGTACATCCGACCCGACGTCGTGACGATCTGCATCGGTCAGGCCGCGAGCATGGGCGCAATTCTGCTGGCAGCCGGCGCTCCCGGAAAGCGGTACAGCCTCCCGTCGTCGCGCGTGCTCGTCCACCAGCCGTGGGGCGGAGTGCAGGGTCAGGCGACCGACATCGGCATCCAGGCGCGCGAGATCGTCCGCCTGAAGAAGATGCTGATCAGCTACTTCGCAAAGCACACGGGCAAGAGCGAGGCGCAGGTCGAGACCGACATGGAGCGCGACCGCTTCATGTCTGCGGAAGAAGCCGTCGCGTACGGTGTCGTCGATCGCGTCTTCGTGCGGGAACCGGATGAGCAAAGCAAAAAGTGACAGCTCCAAGATCTGCTCGTTCTGCGGCAAGAGCGCGGACTTCGCGCGACGGCTGATCGCGGGTCCCGGCGTCTACATCTGCGATGAGTGCGTCACCGTCTGCAAGAAGATCCTTGACGAAGAGGACGATGTACTCACCGCCGAGTTCATGGAGGATGTGCCGCATCCTCAGGAGATCAAGGGCTACCTTGACCAGTACGTGATCGGGCAGGAACAGGCCAAGAAGTACCTGTCGGTCGCGGTCTACAACCACTACAAGCGCATCACGCAGCGCAGCCAGATCGAAGACGACGTAGAGATCGAGAAAGCGAACGTACTGCTCGTCGGCCCCACCGGTACGGGCAAGACGCTGCTCGCCCGAACCCTCGCGCGGAAACTCAAGGTTCCGTTCGCCATCGCCGACGCGACCACGCTGACCGAGGCCGGGTACGTCGGTGAAGACGTCGAAAACATCCTTCTCAAGCTCTACCAGGCCGCCGGCAACAACATCGGCGCCGCCGAGCGGGGGATCATCTACATCGACGAGATCGACAAGATCTCTCGCAAGGGCGAAAACATCAGCATCACGCGCGACGTGTCGGGCGAAGGCGTCCAGCAGGCGCTGTTGAAGATCATCGAAGGCACGATCGCGTCGGTCCCTCCGCAGGGCGGGCGCAAGCACCCGAGCCAGGAGATGATCAAGATCGATACGAGCAACATCCTGTTCATCTGCGGAGGCGCGTTCGTCGGCCTCGACAGTATCATCGAACATCGTATCGCCGAGCATCCGATGGGGTTCGGAGCGGATATTCAGAGCCGCACCTCACGCGACCTGGACAAGCTGTACCGGCAGCTCCATCCCGACGATCTGATCAGGTTCGGACTGATCCCCGAATTCGTCGGGCGGCTGCCGATCCATGTGACGCTCCACGACCTGACCGCGAACGATCTGGTGCGCATCATCAGGGAACCTCGTAACAGCGTCCTTCGCCAGTATCAGGTAGCACTCAAGCTCGACAACGTCGATCTGCTCTTCGAAGACGACGCAGTCGACGCGATCGCCGAACTCGCGATCGAGCGCAAGACTGGCGCGCGCGGTCTGCGAGCGATCGTGGAGAACATGATGATCGATCTTATGTTCGAGATCCCTTCGATCGAGGGCGAAAAACGGGTCGTGATAACGTCCGCGGTTGTACGCAACGAGCAGAAGCCACAGATCATCCCGGTCCAGAAAAGCGCGTAGGCAGATGAACCTCACAGGGCGCTCGTTACTGACATTGGCGGACTACTCGCGCACGGAGATCGAGTACCTGGTTGACCTGTCTATACGGCTCAAGCAAGAGTGGCAAACGCAGGCCCTGCGTCCGCGCCGGCTCGAGGGCTACACGCTCGCGATGATCTTTGAGAAGCTCTCCACGCGGACACGATCGGCGTTTGAGACCGCGTTTGGCGAAGAGGGCGGCCTGCCGGTGTTCCTGTCCAAACAGGACATTCACCTCGGCTCCAAAGAGGACCTTGCGGATACCGCTCGGGTGCTCGGGCGGATGTACGACTGCATCCAGTTCCGCGGCTTCTCCCAGGCGACCGTCGAGGCGCTCGCGAAGTGGTCCGGTGTGCCGGTGTATAACGGTCTGACCGACGATTTCCATCCGACGCAGGCGCTTGCCGATCTGATGACACTGAAGGAATGCCGAGGGTCGCTCGATGGGGCCCACATCGCCTACGTCGGTGACGGGCGTAACAACGTCGCCCGGTCGCTGCTGGTCGCGTGCGCGCGAATCGGCGTGACGATGAGCGTCGGAGCCCCTGCCGAGCTTTCGCCCGACCCCGCTTTCGTCGCGACCTGCGCCGCGGAGGCGCACAGGAACGGCGCGCGCGTCGACGTGACCACAGATCCGGTTGCCGCGGTCCGTGGCGCAGACGCCGTCTACACCGATGTCTGGGTATCGATGGGCGAAGAATCCGAAGCTGCCCGCCGCGCGCAGATACTCTCGCCGTACCGGGTCACCACGGATCTCATGCGCTCCGCCGGCTCCGACGCTGTATTCCTCCACTGTCTACCCGCCGTCAAGGGTCAGGAAGTGACGGTCGACGTGTTCGAAGGTCCGGCAAGCCGCGTCTTCGACCAGGCAGAAAACCGCAAGCACACGATCAAGGCGGTACTCCTTTCGACGCTCGGGCGCATCGACGCTCAGCAGTAGCGCCGAAAGATTGTGCTTGAAGACCCCGATTCGCGCAGCTATACTTCGAGTGCAGTGATGAGGAGGATCTCGTGAAGAAGATCGCGCTGGCACTCGTGGTGTTTCTCGTAGGCGGACTGATTCTGACCGCGTCGACTCGCGAGTCGAGCCTCTACGTGCGCACCATCTATATCGAACGAGTCTACCCTACCCGCTTCGGGTATCGCATCGACTACAGGCGTGAAAGCTCTCTCCTGCTCGCCACATCGTACATCCCGCTCGACTGGTTCGGCGGCCCCGATGCGCGTGCGAAGCTCGTTCGCGTGAACGACCGATCGGTACCGTTCATGAAGGTGTACTGGGATAATCGCGAGTTTTCGCACCTCGTGCTCTACGTGCACTCGAACATCAACGACCTGTCGTGGGGAACGATGCGGCCGACCGATAACCTGCAGGCTCTGTTCGACATCGACGAACTCGATCTCGTCTACTGACAGGTGCGTCCTGCAACCGACCCTCCACCCGTCCCTGAGGAGTTCCTCAGCTTCCTCAGGGATCACTCGACGTTCTACCTGATCACGCACACCGAACCCGACGGCGACTGCATCGCGTCGAGCCTGGCCCTCGGTCGCTACCTCGCCCGTACAATGGGCCGACGGGTCAGCCACTACAACGCCGGGCCGTTCGACCGACGGGAGATCATCCGGTATCAGTCCGAGTTCTCGCCGCGGCTCGACATCGTCGATCGATCGAACGATCCCGACCCCGCGGTAATCGTCCTTGACTGCGCGGGCCCCGACCGGATTGGCGACCTTGCGAACGACATTTCAGGGCTCCCCGTCGCCGTGATCGATCACCACGCGTCGGGCAAGCCCTTCGGCGACGCACGCTTCGTCGATACCACGGCCGCCGCGTCGTGTTACCTGGTGCAGCTCGTGATCGAGGCGCTCGCCGCCGAGACCGGGTCCGGTCTCACGCGGGAAGAGGCGGAGCTGCTGCTCTTTGGGATCGTCACCGACACCGGATTCTTCCGCCACGTCGAAAGCGACTCCGCGCCGCTGTTCCGCGCGATCGCCCGTCTCATCGACGCCGGCGCTTCGCCAAAGTCGGCGCACGCAAGCATGTTCGGGGGCCAGTCGATCGAGACACGGCAGCTGCTCGCGACGCTGCTCGGCAGGGCGCGACGAATCGGCGACGGCAGCGCGATGCTCACGTACGAGACGGCCGCTGACACGCAGCGCTACGGCCGGGTCAGCCGGGACTCGGACACACTCTACCAGCTGCTGTTCAGCATCGAGGGGATCCGCGCTGCCGCGTTGATTCGTGAGGAAAATGAGACGAGCTGCACGGGAAGCCTGCGATCGAGCGACACGGTCGATGTGAGCCAGATTGCCGAGGTGTTCGGCGGCGGCGGTCATCGGCGTGCTTCAGGATTCGTGACCAAGGCATCGCTTCGCGAGACGCTCGATCGCGTAGAGAACGAAATCGAGGCGGCGCTGCGCGCCGATAGCGCCCGACGCTGACGCGTTCCCCGGCGTCATGCGCTGATTGTGACAGAGTGTCACGTATGGCCGTCAGAGATCGATGATTTCTCCATTTACCCGCGCCGATTGGTGGCACGCTGCTTGCTACTTGCCGTTCGGGGGAGCCGATGGGCACGATAGGTGAGCGAATAGCGGCGTACAGCGCGGGTCTGTCGAGCACTCGCGCGGTCATCGATGCGATATCGGAGGTCGTCTACCGTTACCCGGCTGGAAGGCCTGGGTTCTCCGAGGAGGACTCCGCCGAGTTTCTCCTGATGTTCTACCCTCGGATCATGAAGCTGGTCGCCCGCTACGATGCGTCCGCCGGCCGATGCTTCGAGGTGTACCTGAACACAACGCTGAAGTACCAGCTGAGAACGTTCGCCGCGCGTCACAGTACCGAGCGGATCCGGCTCGCTACCGCCGTACAGCCCGGTGTCGCCGACGAAATTCGCGAACGCCCGCCCGAAGGTCCGTACGCCGCAGACGAGGCACCCGAGCGCGTGTGCTACCCTCTCGGGCGCAGGCGGCTGTCGACCGGCCTGTTGGGGCTCAACCCGCCGAGCCATGGACTTGACGACGGGCTCACTCCGTCGCAGGCGCAGCGAGTGCTCGTCATGGCGCTCAAGGCGGAGGAACAGCTCTCCATGGAGCGATGCGTCGCGCTTGCCGACTGGATCGGGTGGGACAGGAACCGAATGGTCACGGCGTGGCAGCAGCTGCGTGCGCTGTACGGGCCGATGCGCGAGCGTCGGCTCAAGCTGCAGGCGGCCCGCGACGGCGCGTGGTTCCGCGTCCGGTGCATAGAGAACCGGTTACGAATCGCGACCGATGAGATCGAACGGCGCAGGCTTGGCCTTGAGCGCACGCGATGGCAACGACGCCACGAACGCTCACGCTACCTTCTGTCGACGATTCCCGCCGGGCCGTCGCACCAGCAGATAGCTCACGTACTCGGGATCCCGAAAGGCACGGTCGATTCGGGCGTGTTCAAGGCGCGCCGGGAGGTCGGAAACCAGGCGTACCTGGCGCGACTTGCCCGCCTCTTCGAGGAGTCGTAGACTCATCTGCATGCGCGTCCTTCTGGCTACGAACAACCACCACAAGCGGATCGAGCTCGCCGCGATCCTCCACGAGTCGCACGTAACCGGTCCCGGAGACTGGGGTATCGACGCAGAGGTCGATGAGACCGGAACGACGTTCCTGGAGAACGCGATGCTCAAGGCACGCGCGATTCGAGCCGAGCTCGTGCGGATCGCGCCGCGCGACGCTCACGAAGTCATCGTGGTCGCCGACGACTCGGGGTTGTGCGTCGACGCGCTCGAGGGGGGGCCGGGGATCTACTCCGCGCGCTTCGGCAGCCCCGACGGGGGCCGCACCGAGCTCGACGCGGCAACGCGGAACCGACTGCTCCTCGACTCGCTGACGGGCGAGACGAATCGCTCGGCCCGGTTCATCTGCTGTATGGTCGCGATCCTCTCCGCGGATCGGATCGTGGTTGCGCAGGAGAGCTGGGAAGGATCGATCGCCGAACAGCCCTCGTCGGCGACCGGCGGATTCGGCTACGATCCGATCTTCACGGTGCCCGACCGGGGTTGCACGGCCGCGGATCTACCGCCTTCGGTCAAGAACTCGATCAGCCATCGTGGGCGTGCCGCCGCGGTACTGGGCGCGAGCCTCCGCGCGGCTATCGCGATCGGGGCGTAGCCGCGCGGGAAGCGGCGGCCTGACGCTTACGCGCGGGGAACATCTTCCGGTACCGGGTGAGGCTGCCTTCGATGATCTCGAGCGCCTGCTCACGATCGACGATCATCTTCACCGACGTCTCCGAGTGCTCAAGCGCCTTGTAGACCTCAAAGAAGTGCGAGATCTCGGTCAGGATGTGCTGCGGGAGCGTCGATACATCGCGATACCCCGAATAGACGGGGTCACGGAACGGGATCGCGATGATCTTCTCATCGACTTCCTTGTTGTCGACCATCTTGACCGCGCCGATCGGATAGCACTCGACCATCGTCAGCGGATCGAGCGTCTCCGAACAGAGCACGAGCACGTCGAGCGGGTCGTTGTCATCGGCGAAGGTCTTCGGGATAAAGCCGTAGTTCGACGGGTAATGCGTCGACGTGAACAGGATCCGGTCGAGCTTGATCAGCCCCGTCTCCTTGTCGAGTTCGTACTTCTTCTTGCTTCCCTTCGGGATCTCGATGATCGCGACGAAGTGATCGGGGGTGACTCGGGACGGCTCGATGTCGTGCCAGGGATTCATGCACCCGTGATACTCCCGATCCAGCCTCGACGTCAAGCAATCCCCATCGGGCGCGATCACGGGCAAGCTCTTCGACTGATCGCGACCGATGCGTTGACAGCAAACGGTCCGATCGGTATATTTCCGTCGCACCGTTCGCGGCGGTGGTGAAACTGGTAGACACGCTAGCTTGAGGGGCTAGTGGGGTAAAACCCGTGGAGGTTCAAGTCCTCTCCGCCGCATTCCCTGCAACCGCACCTGTCGTCGCTCGCTTCGATACAATTCGCACGACCTCCGCGATCCCGACCGTGTCCAGGTGGAGCGTCACGCGCCCGTCGCCGGAGTCGAAGCGAACGGCTCGGCCGGTCCGGAGACTCACCGCTCGCGTCGGTGCACCGTCGAACGCGACCGTCACGCGGATGTCACGGAGTTCGACCGCGTCGTAGACGGTCGACGCGAAGTGCCCCGACGCGTTCGTGAGCGACACCACGCACGATTCGGCAGACCCGTCCGGGTCGCGCGCGAGCGGACGCTGCACGGTGATTTCGACCATCGGGGGAGCGTTCGTCGCGATCGCGTCGACGCCCGCGACCGACGTGAGCAGGTCGTAGATGAACCGCGACGTGTTGACGTAGCCCTCGCGGTGGAAGAGCGCGCCCGGCAGCCACGGGAGGTAGATCGAGCGCCCCGCGCCGCGGCGCGTAACGACGTATCCAGGCCGGTCGGTGATCTGCGCGTAGTAGCACCGCTCGGGCGGACCGTACGGATGCGGCGGGATGAGTCGAAGCGCGCCGACGCCACCGGCCGAGTAGTGCGCGTAGACGTAGGTGTCTCCAAAGAAGAGTAGGTCGGTATCGGTGAGCGACGGGTAGTCGCCTCCGTCAGCATCGAGTGCGGCGGCCGGTCGAACCTCGAACATCGCGCTGCGCATATCGGTTCGGACCGACTCGATCCGTTCGACCCCGAGCGATTCTGGTAGCGGCCGCGCGCGCGGCTCGCGATCTGCGTCCTCGGTCCCCGACAACCCGGTCGCAATGAGCACCCCACCGTCGGCGACGAACCGGTCTATCCGCACAGCGACGCCGTCCGGGATCGCGCGCAGATCGGGGAGCACGACGCAACGATACCGTGAGAGGTCGACGGTCGCGAGTGGCGGATCCGCGTCGTCGGCGAGCGCGTCGACCAAAGCCTCGGCGAACGCGAAGTGACCCTCGGTCAGAAATCGAATCCAGCCGCGCTCCTCGCCCGTCGGATGGTGCGATGACCGGACGAGCAGCACATCGGCATCCGCGACCAGGCCACGATAGATCTCCTGGTTCTCCCGGTGAAACTGGAAGACCGTGCGGATCCGGTCGAACCCGGACCGGTCGCGGTGGTTGTCCAGCCGTCCGATCAGGTAGTAGTCGATCCCACCCCCGTTGGCCAGGTTCTGCCAGAGGCGCAGCTCCTGCTGAGCGGGGCTGACCGCCACGTGCCGGTAGAAGAAGCCGATGAAGTCGACCGATGTGTTCGACGAAATCGTCTCCGGCATCGACGTGCGCACCCATCGCGTGTTCGACGACGCGTCGTACTGCCAGCGTGGCAGCGGGCGGTCGATTTCCGTGTTCGACTCCTGCCGCTGGAAGTCGTAGCCGTCCACCGCGACGTCGCGGCGCAGCCCCTTGATGAGGTCGTGGACCGATCGTCGGTGTTCGCTCCCCCACTTCCGACGCGCGCGATCAAACGCACGAGTGACCGCCGAAGGCGCCGCGTCGGCCGGAGGAATCTCATGCCCGTACTCGTCGCGAAACCGCTTCGCGCACGCGTCGCAGTGGCAGGCGCCGTAGTCGACGTAGCTGTAGTCGCGCCCGACGAATCCTCCCATGTTGAAGAAGATCCCGTCGATCGCGAGCTTCGTCACGATCTCCTGGATGATCAGCTTCGCGTACACCTGCTGGTACCCACCGTTGAGGCACGCGTGCACGTCACCGTTGTAGTCAACGATGTCGCCGGCGGCCGTCCTGAACGCCCAGTCGGGGTGGCGATCATAGACAGGCCGGCGAATCTTAGAGAAGTCGGTGCGCGCGATCACGCGGATACCGGCAGCATGGCACGCATCGATGATCCGTTCCAGCGAATCCCCGCCCAGATACGGGCTCTGAAAGTGATCGTCCAGGTCGGTTGGGTAGCTCGCGATGATCCCGCCAACGTTGATCATCGCGATTGTCGCGTCGAAGCCGATGAGCTGCCGCACGTACTCGTCGGCGTCGATATCGGCCATGTCGATCTCGCGGAGGTTCGTCTGGATGAGCCGCCACGGGTGGGTGGTCCACCACGCGGACTCACTATCTTGGCCGTGTATCATGCAAGAATCCACCTTTGCAGTCGATCATACCACAAGACTACCGGGAGCGAACCGCCCGAATGGCGACGCACTCCCGGATCAGCACAGCGAGTTCAGGCCACGAAACGTCTATCGCGTACCGAGCTCCAGGAACTGTTGGTAGTCGTATGGAATCTCCAGAGCAGCCCGATACCAGGCGGTCTTGCGGACTTCGGGCTCGAATC
>RECL01000088.1 GCA_007694025.1 Spirochaetaceae bacterium | reverse complement strand
ACCGGCCGTTCGGCGCCGAATCTTCCGATGACCGCGGGGACTCCCATGGCCACGCCAGATATCCCGAGCACGTCCACCCACGGAATCGTAACCGACAGCACTCGCCGGTCGTCCTTCACGATCGACCGGAGCAACTCCAGGCACGCCATCGCGGGGGTGTAGCGGCTGAACGACTCGTTCATCTGGGCCAGGCGGGCGTCCGATTCGGACCGAAACGTTGCCTCAATAGCCTCCAGATCTGCGGCTGCCGCGATCGACCGGACCGGGATTCCGTTGATGCTCGAGTAGTCCCACACGATTACCGCCTCCGAACTGTGCGGTCCTACTACGTGCGCACGGATGTAGTCGGGACCGACCGAAAGCGTTTCCCCGAGCGCCGACCGCACCCGAAGCGAGTCGACGACTCCGCCGATTCCCATGACGCGTGATGGTGGGAGCCGCAGCAGTCGGGCCAGTTCCGCGGTCATCAGATCGACCGGTTCGGTAGCGACGACGAAAAGCGCTGATGATCCGACCAGTGCATCGGCTACCTCGCGTGCAACTCGTCGGTTCTGATCAAAGAGTTCGCCGGTCGTCGCGCCCGGTTGACGGCGAGCGCCCGCCGCAATCAGGACCACGCTGCACTGCGCAAGCCCCGAAATGTCGTCTACCCAGCTCACGCGCCGGTTATAGATATGCCCGAACGACGTGTCGGTGAGGTCCGACGCGAGGTATTCGGCTCGTTCACGGTCGGTGTCGCAGAGCACGATGTCACAGAGGTCACGTTCAGCGAGTGTGAATGCCACATCCGAGCCGAGTCGACCCACGCCGAGCACACCAACCGATTGTTCGCTCATGCGAGTAGAATACCCACCCGCGCGATCTCCAGTCAATCAGTCAGCATTCGGCAGGGATCCGAGTCACGAGGTCAGGATGTCGAGCAGTTCCCGATCGTTCTTCGCCTTGACGATCCGTTTGCGCATTTTCGCGTCCTTCAGCAGCTTGCTTATCTCAGCAAGAAACTGGACATGCGGCCCCGTTCCGCCCCGCGGCGACAGCGTCATAATGAAGATCTGTGACGGCTTGCGATCGAGGTTCTCGAAGTCGATCTTGCGCTTCGTCACACCGATGCACGCGACGAGCTCGTCGACGGCGTCGGTCTTCGCGTGCGGGATCGCGATGCCGTTCTCCATGCCGGTGGACATCCCTTCTTCGTGCTCAATCACGTCACGGAGCGCCCGCTCAGGATCCTTGACTCTTCCAGACTTGCAGATCAGGTCCAGCAGCGACTTGATGACTTCGTTCTTATCGCGGCCGGGCAGATCGGTCGTAACAAGGTCGATCGTGAGGGTTTCCTTCAACATCATCAAACAATAGGTTCGGATCGGACGGGTGTCAAGATTGCGGATCTGCAGGCCGAGGCTTCGCGGCGAACGGGTTCGCGATCAGCCTCCGGACAAGTATCACTACGTACGCGGCAAGCAGCACGATGAACAGCCAGCGAACCGGCGCGTACCCCCGGACCGTGGTGCCGATCAGGATCGCATGAACGAACACGATCGGGAATACCAGATACGCCAGGATGTGTATACCTCGCCACGCCTTCTGCGAGAGCTGGAGCGGGCGGATGAACCATGCCGCTATGACCGCGTTGATCAGCAGGAAGAGCGCGATGATTCCAAGCAGCTTCTCGAACGTGAATCCGATCGCGCCAAGAGAGATCACATCGAAGATCAGCATGAACAGACCGTGACACAGGATCATCACGCCGCCGATCTTCCCGAGCGTCCGGTGTGTCTTGAGCTGCTGCGCGCGCGGAAAGACGCTGTCGAGCGCGGGGATGCGCGACGCGAGCATGAACTGGTAGAACATCAGCACGAATCCAAGGAGCCCGAACGACCGGGCAGGCACGTAGAGCGCGTAGAACCAGAACCCGAGTTGCGCGGAGAATTCGTCCCAGGAGCTCATCAACCACGCGGTAAGCGGTATCAGCGGCAGCAGAACCGCGATTCCCGTTACGATTCCCTTTTTCATGCGGCGCAGTATAGCGATGACGGTTCCCCCAATCAAGGCAGATTCCAAAGCGCCAATACCTGATTGTCTCAATCGATAATTTTGTAGTAGTTTCTGAGTGAAAAGGGGTAATCGTGGAACGACACAAGGTATACCGCGCGGCGTACGGCGCGTACGTCGTGCTCGGACTTGTTTTCATCCTGTACGGCAGCGTTCGCGTCATTGGCGCGGCTCTTCCCGGTTCGGCCGATCAGACGGTCGAGTACTCGGTGCGAGTCATCCAGAACCGATGGACCTGGGATCCTGACTTTCTGGAGGTTCCCTACGGCGCGCTCGTTCGGCTCTCCATCACGAATGAGGACAGCTACGACCACGGTTTTGCGATCAACGAGCTACGCGTCGACCGGCGACTCCCCGCGAATCAGACGACGACCGTCGAGTTCGTTGCCGATCGGGCCGGTGAGTTCCGGTTCCGGTGCTCGGTCTACTGCGGATCGGGGCATTTTGATCAGCTCGGCACGATCGTTGTCGTCGGCGACGGTTCGGTTGCGACCGGGCCGCGTCCGGCCGATGATACGAGTGACCTTCCCGTCCGAACCTTCGCGGACCGCAAAGATCGTATGCCCTACACGGTCGTCGACGGCGTCTTCGTGTTTGAGATGACCGCAGACGAGTTCATGTGGGACTACGGAACGGGAGCCCCGATCCGTTCGTGGGGCTACAACAACCAGCTTCCCGGCCCCGAGATTCGCGTCACCGAAGGCGACCGGGTTCGCATCAACTTCACGAACAACCTGCCGGTCGCAACGACCGTCCACTGGCACGGAATCGACCTGGACAACCGGATGGATGGTGTTCCCGGGTACACGCAGCCGGCGGTGCAGCCCGGTGAGACGTTCACCTATGAGTTCACCGCGTATCCGGCCGGAACACGCTTCTACCACACGCACGGATCGCACCACGGCGACGAAGGGCTCCAGATGGACCGCGGCCTCGCGGGACCCTTTGTCGTACTTCCGCGCGACTACGACGCGCCCGACGTCGAGACGACGTGGGTCCTCACCGAGCGCATCCAGCACGGACTCTTCCCGATCAACGGCGCGGTCTACCCCGAGACCGATTTCATCCGCGTTCGCACCGGAGATCGGGTTCGCGTCAGGATGATCAACGCGGGCTCTGCGACCTTTCACCCGATGCATCTGCACGGTCATCAGTTCAAGGTCGTCGCGACCGACGGTAATCCGGTTCCGGAGCCCGCGCAGCTGACGCGGAACACGCTACCGATCCTGCCTGGCGAGACGTACGATATCGAGTTTATCGCGAACAACCCGGGCATGTGGCTCTTCCACTGCCACGAACTGAACCACGCCGCCGGCGGCATGATCAGCGCGGTGATCTACGACGACTACATCGCCGGAGGGTTTGAGCTGGTTGCTCCAGATGGGGCGATCGTCACCGACACCGACTTCGCAGGCCGACACACGCTCGTGACCTTCGGGTACACGAACTGCGCCGACGCGTGTCCGGTGACGCTCACCACGATCTCTTTGACGCTCGACGGGCTCGGCGCCAAGGCCGATCTTGTGCAGCCGCTGTTCATCAGCGTCGATCCCGATCGCGATACGCCCGAGCGGATGCGAACGTACGTCGGTGCGTTTGATGATCGCATCCTGGGGCTGACCGGCGACGCGGATCAGATCGCCCGGGCCGCCCAGATGTTCAAGACCTCGTTCCGCAAGGTAGCGCTCGACAGCGGTGGGTACACGGTCGACCACCCGAGCGTGATGTTCCTGATGGGTCCGGATGGTACGTACGTGGCGCACTTTGACCACCATACCAGCCCGGATCAGCTCGCGCTGTCGATCTCCCGCCACCTGGGATCTGAACCCGCTGCTTCGATCGCCGCGGGCCGGGCCGACGACGCGACCGACAGCTAGTTCCGCAGAAAGAGGGGTCCACGATGCGACGATTGACAACACGGACGGTCCTGCTGCTGGCGATGATCGCGGCTGTCGCGGTGTTCCCTCTGACGCTTGCCGCCGGCGGACGCAGAGAGGCGGCTCACCACGCGCACGATCACGGCAACGATATCTCGATCAACAACGCGTGGATCCGTGCGAGCGTCGACGGAGACGAAAACGGCGCCGCGTACATGGTGATCCGTAACCGCGGGAAGGAGTCGATCCGGCTCATCGCAGCACGCTCGGACCTTGCGCTTGCTGTGGAACTCCACACGCACACCCGGGTCGATGGGCTGATGCGAATGATCGAAGTTCCGCACGTGGAGGTAGCCGCCGGTGAGGAGGTCGTGTTCGAGCCAGGTGGGTACCACATCATGTTCCTGGGACTCACCAGTGGGTTTACCGAGGGCGATCGGCACACGATAGATCTGATCTTTGAGGGGCGCGATCCGGTCGCGGTGAGCTTCGTGGTGCAGCCGCTCGCGACTCGCGGCGGCATGCAGCACAACCACTGACGATCTGGATCAGCCGCCCGCCCACCACGTGTAGCCGAGAAGCCCGACGAAGAAGAGCGTCAGGACGACCGTAATCTGGTTGAAGCTGAACTTGAACTGCCGTATCGACGCAAGGAAGCCACCAATGCGCCGCACCACCAGAGCGTAGAGAGCGACCGCGAGCGCGAGCGTCACAACGAACGTTGTGATCTTTTCGGCCGACAGCGCTCCCCCTGCCGAGTACTGCGGACCATAGACGAGCGCGACGGTCGGACCGCCCAGGAGTCCGCCGGCCAGGCACGCGATACCGAACACGAGCGATACACCCGCGACCCACGGATCGCGCCGCAGCGGTCGGTCTGGGGCGACCGACGGCTTTCCGAAGAGTATCAACGAGTACTTCACGAAGCTGAGAGTCGTACCCAGGTTGATCAGAAACATTCCGATGCCGCCAAAGTCGCCCTGCAGTCCCTGCTGGATGAAGTACTTCGAAATACTGCCGTTGAAGAAGGGAGCTCCGGTTATGCCGAGCACGCCGGCTAGCGTTCCGATCCCGATTGCAGGCATCCTGCGCAGCACACCGCGGATCTCGGCGTACGAGCGGCTGCCGTACTCCTCGATGATGACGCCTGCGGTGAGAAACAGGAGTCCCTTGAACAGCGCGTGGTTGATGATGTGGTACATCGCGCCCCAGAACGCGACATCGGATCCCAGGTTGAGCCCCATCACGATCAGCCCGACCTGGCTCACGGTATGGTAGGCGAGGATCAGCTTGATGTCCTTCTGCGCGATCGCGAGCAGGAACCCGACGACCGACGTCACAAATCCCAACACCATGAAGAACGGGGTCGCGTCGATGACCGGCGAAAAGACCGCCGACAGCCGGACCAGCAGATACACGCCGGCCTTCACCTGAACCCCGGAGAGAACTGCCGACACGATGCCGGGAGCGCTCGGCGCCCCGTGAGCGCGGGGCAGCCAGCTGAACAGCGGAAACAGCGCCGACTTGAGCGCGATGGCCGTCATGATCATCGCGTACGGGACAATCACCGCACGGGGATTGTCCAGAAGCGGTAGCCGGGCGACCAGCGCGTCCAGGTCCAGCACGCCGGTGATCCGGTAGAGGTAGCCGATCCCCAGGAGCATGAACGCCATCGCGATGAAGTTCATCATCAGGTAGAGCATCGCGTCGTAGACCGATTGCTTGTCCTGCTTGTACATGATCAGAATAGCGATTGCGATCATACCGAGTTCGATCAGAACGTAGATATTGAAGATGTCTCCGCTCAGGAAGACCCCGATCAGCGCCGATTCGAGCATCACGAACAGAAAGAGGAACGTTTTGTCGGTGTAGTCGGCGCGCGTGCTGAACACGAAGGTGCCGGCAAAGAAGATCGCGGTCAGCACGACGAGTGGCGCCGAGTACTTGTCGGCGACCAGCTTGATCGCGATCCAGTCGGGCCAGCCGGCGATGTGCTGGATGATCTGCGCTCCCCACCGGACCTCGATGAAGGTCAGAATCGACAGCGCCAGAATCGCGATGTTCATCACCAGCAGCGCCAGATGGTACCAGCGCCGCGGGAGGAAGTAGCCGACTGCGCCGACCCCGACCGGCAGCAGCACCAGGAAGTGGAGGGGAATCGACACTGCCATTACTTTTCCAGCCGCCTGATCAGGATGTTCCAGTCCGCGGTGCCGTAGCGGTACGCCACGCGCATGTACATCGCAAGGCACATCGCGATTACCGACACGCCGATGACGATAGCAGTGATCATGAGCGCCTGCGGCACAGGGTCGGCCATGATCTGTGGCGGTGTCGGTACGACGGGCGGTTTAGCGCCGGGTTTGTGGTTCGCGAGCATGAAGAATGAGATCGCGCCGATATCCATTATTCCGACCGATATGATGGTCTTGATGATGTTGCGCTGGGTCATCGCGCCGTAGAGCCCCAGGAAGAAGATCGCGACCGTAAGATCGGTGATGTGCAGGTGCTCTATAAATGCCATGTCTTTCCAACCCCCTGGAAGAACGCAAACCGGAGCACCGCGACTCCGAGTCCGAACCCGACCTGGATCCCGATCAGCAGGTCCATCAGCGTCAGGTACGGTCCGCGCAGCGCTGGATAGCGGGTCACGACGCCGGTGAACAGCAGCGCGGTCGGCACGACCAGGATCAGCATCAGGAACAGCCGCTGAATCGTGTGCAGCCGCTCTGAGTCGGTGTCGTCGACCGGAAAGACGACGTAGCGCGCGACAAACAGCGTCGCGAGCACGCTCCCCCCCTGGAACCCGCCGCCCGGCGTGTAGTGACCGTTGACGATGACGTAGAACCCAAGCAGGACCATGAACGGGTAGAGCATCCCGACAACCATTCGGATGATGATCGATTCACCCAATATCTGGGTCTCACTCATCGGTTGTGTCCTCGGATTCCTGAGTCGCGCTCGAGCGTGGGCCTCCTGTCATGTCGCCCGGACGCGGCAGGAACTGCGTCATCCCGACGATGGCGGCAAGCAGGATCAGCGCCTCGAACATCGTGTCGTACATCCGGTAGCTGAGCAGGATCGCCGCCACCGCGTTCTTCGAACCGGTGTCCTCTTCGAAATTGTGCACGATGTAGTCGTAGACGTATGGCTCGAGTTCCACGCGGTTGCCGGCGCTCACCGCGGTGACGATCGCGAAGGTTCCGATGACGAGAAGCGCAGCGAGGAACCGCCTCACAGCACCGCCTCCGGGCTGTATCGGATGAACTTGACCTTTGACATCGAGTCGTGCATCTGGAACACGAGTTCGAGCTCGACCATCACGTAGCTCTCCTCATCGGTATAGACAACCAGGTCCTCTCCATCCTCTGCAAGCACCAGGTCGTACGCCGGGTCGAGTAACGCCTGCCCGGTCGGTACCGTGAGGAAGACGAGCTGCGTCTCAAACTCGCGGCGGATGAAGAAGTCTCGGATCTCCTGAACCGCCTTGCTGCGCTCGATTCGCTCGGCGTAGCGGTCCGACACCAGACCGCTGTGCATAACGACGTTCCTCGTCGTTACGACGTTGCTTGTCGTTACGACGCCGATCGTATAGACGTGGCTTCGCTTGAGCGCCGCCAGGTAGAGCAGCGTGACCAGGCCGCTTCCGATCACGGCCTCTGCGATCGCCAGTTCCGGCGCTGCGAACAGAACGTAGAGAAACGCCGCCAGCAGCGAGAATACGGCCAGGTAGATCACCGACAGACGAATCAGAGGGCTATGAATCGCGAGCGCGGCGAACACGCCCATCAGGATCAGCGTTCCAACCTCAATCATCGCCGGCCGCCGATACGGTCGTCGAGCCCGGGATCACCGTCCGTGCCTGGTAGCCGCTGCTCCACGCCGATCGGGCTACCGCGTGCGCGCTCACCGATACGGTGACGAGTTCGAACAGCAAAATGATCACGAGCTTCAGCGTCGCCGAATCGAATCCGGTGATCACGATCGCCCCGATGACGATCGTCACGAACCCCATCGCCTCGACCTTGGATGTGACGACGATCCGCGTATAGAACCCGTCGAGCCGAAGCACCGCGTACACGCCGAACGCAGTGATCAGCAGCCCGATACCGATCAGGCTCTGTCCTATGAGGTGCTGAAGCGCCATCAGACGACTCCGCGCCGCTCAACAAAGCGCGCGAGGAGCACGGTCACCAGGAACCCCAGAACCGAAAAGAGAAGCGCAAGGTCGAAGATGTAGCTCTCCGATATCGACAGCCCGATGATGATCACGCCGAGGGTAATCTTGCTCGCGCTCAGACCAATACCGAGCAGCCGGTCCCAGATGGTCGGGCCGATAACGACGCGAATGAGGCTGCCGATCGTCGATACCCCGATCAGCAGGAGCGCCGCAGAGTAGAAGTCGATCACGCGTCGGCCCCGTCGCGACCGGCGAAGACTCGCTCGAAGCTCGCCTTGATCCTCCTCGACGCCTCATCGGGATCATCGGTCGAGCATTCGATCCAGATCACTTTGAAGTTCCCCGGGGTGTAGTCGATCGTGACCGTACCCGGCGTCAGCGTGATAGCGTTCGCGACCAGTACGCCGTGGAGCGGGTTCGTGATGGATGTCGGGATATTGACCACACCTACGTTGATCCTGCCGGTGAGCGTAACGTGGATCGCGTGGACTCCCGACTTGAAGATCTCCACGATCAGCACCACCACGTACCGCGCAGCAGTCAGCGGGCGGATCGAGAAGACCTCCTGGTACGGAGCCCTCAGCAGGAACCGGTTCGTGGCAACGAGCGCGAGGGCGGACAGAATCAGCCCCATCGTAACGGTGGACAGCGAAAGAGACTCGTTCCACGCGCACCAGACCGCTGTCAGCAGAACGACAACGACCGCGAACTTGACGGCTGTTCGCCCCATGCTCAAGCGCACCCCCCGACGCGCGAACTATGAGTCATCGACTCCGAAACAATAGGTACCGATTTCACCGCGCGGCGGCAAGGCCGCGGCGGGCGGCGATCGGCCAGACATCCTCGATCGCGCGATTCGCGCCGACGACGTGCGCACCCGCGTGGAGGTTCACCGTCGGGCAGACGTGCCGTGGAACGACGTAGCAGACCGTCCCGATCGCGGGAACTCGACCCGGCGCATCGAACACCCAGTGCTCCTCGCTCTGGCCGACCTGGACCGCGTCGGGCATGTTCAGGATCACCCCGCGCACTCCCGCCTGATCGGTCGCGATCGCCTTCGACCCGATATCCACCGTGAACCGCCGCCCGCCGGGCAGACTGATCACCCGCCCGACGACGAGCGCCGCCGGTTCGAACGGTAGATCCGGATAGCGTTCGACGTACCCGTAATCGTGCAGGACGAAGGTCCCGGGGGAGAGTTCGAGTCCGGGAACCGCTGCGTAGCACGGAAAGGTCGGGGTGCCGCCGGCGACGATCGTTTCAACGCGTATCCCGCATCGACCGAGCTCGCGCTCGATTCTGCGGATCTCCGCTACGGTCGCGGTCGTCCGGGCGCACCGCT
>RECL01000054.1 GCA_007694025.1 Spirochaetaceae bacterium | reverse complement strand
GTGCGTCAGCTTCAGACCGGCGAACTGGGTCAATAATCGAGCGGTCGTAACACCCGCATCGATCTTTGTCTTGAACGACTCTGCCGACCAGGACACGAACACATCGGGCATGCTGTTCCCGGCGACTGCCACTCTGATCTTCTTCTTCAGGGCTTTGTCGTCGAAATACTCAGGCGCGACCTGGAGCATCGGGTCGATGCTGTTGAACAGATTCACGTGTCCTTGCGTGATGGAGCACCGCAGCTCTGCTACATCGGTGCTCCAATAGCTGAGCACCGTCCTTCTCTGGCTGTCTTGGGCCTGCTCCCCCGCTCCTCCAGCAAAGAGTGAAGGGACCATCAGGATCCCGGGCATGATACAGGCGGCTAACCTGTTTTTCATAGAATGTCCTCCTCATCAGACTGAGATGTCGTGATTGAAGGAGCGAAATCCCCGATCGTCACCCTAAAATGTTGCGCAAAAACTCCACGATCCTCTGAAGGCACAGCAACTGTTTTATTGGCTCATCTCGATGGACGTGAGCGAGAGTGGTGGCAGCACGTACACGGGATCGGAGTCCGAACCAGTGTGCACGAGCGGCGTAATCCGGGGCGTGACATCGGTAGGTGCACGACCGGTAAACACGCGGCCGGTAGCAACGCGAGGTGCGTCATCGCCGATTACCCGAATTCGGACACGCACCGATTGCTCCTGCATCGGGTTCAGGACGAGGATGTTGACAGTGTCACCCGAAGGGGAACTCGTCGCCATCACGCGGATGTGATCGGAAGTAGCGTGCGCGTGGACGACGCGCGAGAGGATCGACTGCGCAACGAGCGCGGACTGTATGCCGGTCGCGGTCAGTTCGTTAGTCGCCGTGAGCAGGTCGAACTCGTGTGGAACAGCCGACGGGACCGAGTGAACCCACCGTGTATTCCAGATAAGCACCTTCGCGGCAGCGGGGTGCCCGAGCATCTGCATCATTATGTCGGCGTTGATCAGTGCCTTTCCCAGGTCGTTCCGTTGCCAGCCGTCCGCAATACCGAAGTTCGCGCTGCTTGTTTCGGTCACGGCGATGACAATCCTGTCGCGTTCTGTGACAGGTACGGCGCCGATCGCCGCGTCGATCTGGCGACGTGCGTCGACGCCAAGCGCGATGTACTGATTGTACGCGGCGATCGACCACGCAGGGTAGTCGTGGACGGCGAGGAAGTCGACCACGTCGAGAGCGTGATCGAGCGCACGGGCGAAGAACTCCGTACTGTTTCCGTTTATGCCTATCTTGATCGACCGATCTACCAGCCTCATTCGCTCGGCGAACTCCGCCACGTCGCGGCCGTAGGTTCCGGGAGGAACGCTCGCGCCCATGTAGGTCTCGAGCCACGGTTCGTTCCCAATCATCCAGTACCGGACGCCGTAACCGCGCTCAACGTTTGCGTACCGAACCCACTCCACGGCGGTCTCGATCGCCTGCTCGCGCGATAGCGTGACCAGCGCGTCACCCGCGGGCTTGTAGATACCGTCGTACGCGACGACCAACACCGGCTCGCATCCGATGCTGCGGCAATCATCCATAAAGGCGTCGAAGGCGTAGATCGGGCGCGCCCATCGGCCGGAAGGATCACCGGGAGGACTCCAGACGCGAGCGTCGTTCGACGGCCACTCGCGCGGGCCGATTCGTGCAAGCGTCGGAGCGGGTCGATCGAAGGGCGGGACCGACCACAGATGACCGTCCGACTTCTCGCCGCCGGGGTACCGTAGATACCTGACTCCGAGATCCTTGAGCGCGTCGGCGAGCGACCGCGAACCTGATGGTCGCATCGCGTCGGCGTCCTCCCAATAGTTGACGTTCACACCGAGCGGGTTACCGGCGAACTCCTTGATCGGATCCGTGACGTCGATCGTGACGGTAGCGTCAATCGGCGCGGCAGACTCGCCGCGTGCAGTGGAGCAGGCCCAGAAGGAAAGCATCAGACCGATCGCAGACGCCAACACGAGCCACGTTCGCGGCTTGAGCGGCAAAGACCGCGCGCGCGACTGAGGAGTTCCGTCGGGCGAGTCGGTTTGGCGGGCTGCGCGAAACCGCAGGGCCCGGCCGCACTGCGTCATGTTTTCGGCGGAGTTAGGGCGGCGGCTTCGCCGAGCGGAAGCACGAGCAGCGATGCGCCCGGCGCGACGATGCTTCCGTCGAGCTCCGAGGTGCGACGCGTGGTCCAGGACGGGGCGGTGTCGTCGGGGCTCTGCCCCGAGAACTCCTCATATCTGGCGTACGTGGCGGGCGGCACGCCGTGCACCCGGAATGTCTGTGGCTCGACCGACCGATTCGCGACGAGGAGCGTCGCCCGCCGGCCCGACACGCCAATGAACGCCGTGAGCGGAGACGGCGTGTCGACGCGACCAATCTGGTCGGCCGCGTACCGACCGAGCACCGAGACCACGACCCCGGTCGGGTTGAACGAGTTGTCCGAACGCAAGGCGTCCCACAGTTCCGGTGTCCCAGGCGAGTCGTTATGGATCCAACGGGTATTCCAGAGAATCGTGCAGAGTAGGTCAGGATCGATCATGTGTCCGCCCAGGATATCGAGAAGGACGATCGCGTGGCCGATCGAGTTCTCGTGCCTCCATCCGCTGTTCTGCGGATGACCATACCAATCGGCGGAGTTCGTCTCGGTGATCGCTATCTTTATCCGTTGGGCATCCTCCCGCGTGCAGTACTCGCGTAAGCACGCACGCGCCTGGTCGACTATCTCAGGAAGCCCACGACCGACGGCTGCGTACGCGTCGAACGACATCCACTCCATGCACGGGTAGTCGTGAATGGAGATGAAATCGATCGATCCGGCCGCCCGGTGGAGCACGCACTCCCACCATCGGGTGCCGGTCGATTTGTCGAGCGCGCCAACCGCGTCGGTCCCGTTCGGACCGTTTGCGCCTATCCGAATCGACGGATCCTCGGATCTCATCGCGCGAGAAAACTCAAGCACGTCCAGAGCGTACTGGGTCGCGGTCAACGCGCCGTTGTACGAGTCGAGGTAACACTCGTTGCCGATCTCCCAGTATCGGATCCCGTAGCCGCGTGTGACGTTTGCATACCGTACCCACGTCCGCGCGTTGTCGATGAGTTCCTCCCGAGTCGGCTTTGTGCCGGTGTCCGGGACGTCCTTGTTGTACGAGTCACACGCAACTACGATGATCGGTTCGGCGTCGAGCATTCGACAGAGACGGACGAACTCATCGAACGCGAGCGTGTCGCACGAGTACGCGCCGTCTTCGTCGATGAACCTTCCGAATACCTCGCCGGCCTGCCCGGGCCCGGTCCGGCAGCAGTACGGCTTCGGCGTGTCGAATGGCGGGCGTGACCACATGTACGCGTCCGCCTTCTCGCCTCCGGGAAACCGGAGCCACGCGACGCGCAGCTCTCGTACCGCATCGGCAAGCGAGCGGGCAGGAGATCTGTCTGCGCCGTCGGTGAGGTGGTTCAGGTTGATTCCCAAGCGTCGTCCGGCTCCGATCGGTCCGAACCCTGTGCGCCGAATATCGACTAGGTGCATAGCCCCCCCGAAAAAGGAGGGCGAGCCGCGCCCGCCCTCCGACCAAGACCCAGGAAGATAGTGGCTACCTCCGGTTAGGAGGCCACGCGAAGTCGAGGTTCAACCTCTCCTTGTTCTCCTGAAACCGGCGATTCTGATACGCGAGCGTCTGCTGCCAACCCATAGCATCGAGGCGTTGCAGAGCCGCGCGCCAGATCTGCTCGACTTCGGCCGCTGAGCCGGCCATTATCATGCGGGGTATCTGCTCTTCCCAGAACACTCCCGCTTCGCCGCGAATGATCGCCTCCTCCGTGCCGCCCGGTGGGTCGGTATTGGCCCACGCCATGTCCGGGAACGCGAACTGTCCGAAGTAGCGATCCATGTTGTACCCAAGCGCAGGAGGCTCCGGTTCAGCCGCGACCATCTGGTGAAAAGGTGGTCGGTAGAACCACCAGAAATTGTTCGCACCATGGCGAGCCCACGCCGCGGCGGAGTCACGCTCCTGTTCGGCAAGGAACTCCTCCGTGTACTGCACACGGCCGTCGACCATATTGAACGTCACGCCCGGAACACCGTACTGGAGCGCCAGCTGGCCTTCCTCGCTGTACGCGTACTCGAAGAAGCGGATCGCGCGGTCCGCGCGCCGGGCGTTCGCGCTCACCATGGAGACTGTCCAGCCCGCGAACGCGCGCGGTGAGAAGAACGGCTGCGCGCCGTCGCGCGCGAGCACCGGTCCAACCGGTACCATCATTGCCGCGTTGTCGAACTGGTACAGGTTGGTCATCGGCGTCTTGTAATCGGCGATGTTCACGATGGCCAGGAAGACCGCCCCGGCGCTGATCGCCTCTTCGACCTGCGCGCGCTGCATCGTGAAGTTGTCGCGTGATATGAAACCCTCGCGGTACATGAGGTTAATGAACTGCATCGCCTCGAGAAACTTCGGGTGGTACCGCCTGTCAACAAGGTTACCGTCACGATCCTCGCGCGGGATCGCAAAGAAGTCGGGGAAGTTGATCATGACCGAGTGCCAGCTGGTCGCGAGGTTCCCCAGGTTGACGGGCGTGACCCTCCGGCCGTTGTACGTGATGTTCGCGTCACGAACCTTCCGTAGCGCCTCGATCATCCGGTCCTGCGTGGTGAAGTCCTCCGGCACGATCCCGAGCTGCTCCATCAGGTCCTGTCGGGCAATCATCCCTTGGTTCGTCTCGAGGAACGTCTCTTCGGTGATGTGCTCCGGAGCCCAGAAGAATCCAGGAAAGCCGTACCAGTTCCCGTCTTCGTAGGTGTACCACAGCTTCATCGACTCAGGAATGATGTCCCAGAACGTCGGAGCGTACTCGTCGATGAGCCGAGTGAGTGGCCTCACCATGCCGCTCGATTGCAGCAACGGGAACTGCTCTTCGTACCAGCCGATAGTCACGATGTCAGGCAGGTCACCCGCCGCGATCATCGCGTTCAGCCGTTCCGCTCCTTCGCCTGCAGGAGTCGTGATCTCGAACCGGACTCCGGTCTTGTCTGTGACGTACCGATCGAGCAATGTCGATTGGACATCCCACTGCTTATTGTACCACCCTTCGTGGACGTACATGCTGAGCGTCACCGGGCTGGTGTCCCACGTCCAGCTCGGACCCGTCCCTTGGCGGATTACCGCGGTCTGGGCCGCGGTTTCGCGCTGTCCGGTCGCAAACGCGACGCCGACCAGCGTGACCATCAGCATCGCGATGGTCGCTATTACCTTCCTACTCATATGCGCCTCCCTGTATGGCAAAACCTATCCTTTGATCGAACCGATCAACAGCCCTTTAACGAAGTACTTCTGAAGAAACGGGTAGAGAAGAATTATCGGCAGTGCGGTCACAACGATGGTCGCAAGCTGGATCGTGGTCGAGTTCACCTCGAACTGCGTCGCCATCATCTCTGCCGCCCGGCTTGCGACGTTCGCGGCGGCTTCCCGTGTTCGAATGATGCGCATCAGGTACAGCTGCAGCGGCTGGAGAGATCGGGACGTGGTGAAGACCATCGCGTCGAAGAAGGAGTTCCAGTGCCAGACGGCCACGAACAGCGCGATCGCGGCGAACACCGGTTTGGAGACCGGCATGATCAGTCTGAAGAAGATCGTGTACTCGTTCGCGCCGTCCATCTTTGCAGACTCATTGATCGAGATCGGTATCTCACGAAAGAAGGTCTGGAAGATCAATACGTTCCAGAAGTTGAACATGCCAGGAACCACATAGACCAGGAAGTTGTTCAAGAGCCCAAGTGAACGGTATAGAAGGTAAATTGGTATGAGTCCGCCGCTGAAGAAGAGCGTGATGAGTCCGATCGTCGCGTACGCCTTTCGACCGCGAAGATACGGTCGCGAAAACCCGTATGCGAAGACGCCCGTGAACACGATGTGTGCGGTGGTTCCGATCGCCGTTCTAAGTATGGTGATCCGATACGCGTCCACGATCTGACGCTCCCTCAGCACCACCTGGTAGTTCGCGGTCGTGAACCGGCGCGGCCAGAACGTCACCCCGCCGCGCATGTAATCGGCTCCATGGTTGAACGATCCGACTACCGCATACCAGAACGGAAAGAGCGTCACGAAGATTACTGCGATCATGATCGCTACGTTCGTGACATCGAAGGCTTTGTCCTTGAGCGATCTGTCGTACCGCAATCTCTTCTCCTAGAAGAGGCTCCGGTCGGCGAAGCGACCGGCGAGCCAGTTGGTGAACAGCAACAGAATCACGGCTACTACCGAGCGTGAAAGGCCGACCGCCGCCGCGTATGAGAACCGGAGCTGCTGCAGCCCGGTCTTGTACACGTAGGTGTCGATGATCTCACTGGTCGAGACGTTCAGTGCGTTCTGCAGCATCCAGATCTGGTCGAACCCCCAGTTCAACATGTTGCTTATCGAGAAAATGAGCAGGATGAAGACCGTACCGCCGATAGCGGGCAGCGTGATGTGCCACATGCGCTGGAACCGGCCGGCCCCGTCGATGACGCCTGCCTCATGCAACTGAGGATCGACACCCGCAATCGCGGCGAGATAGAGAATGGCGCTCCATCCGAGCGTCTTGGTGATGTTCGTGATGACCGCGATCGCCCAGAAGTAGCGAGGTTCTCCAAGAAAAAAGATGGGTTCCTGGATAAGTCCAACTCCGAGTAGCAGGGCGTTGACCGCTCCGGTCTCGGTCGAGAGCAACGAGATCACCAGCCCACCGTACACGACCCACGACAGAAAGTGAGGCAGGTAGGAGATTGTCTGAGTCAACTTCTTGAACGCCTGACTTCGCAGCTCGTACAGGAAAAGCGCAAAGATGATCGGAACGGGAAACCCGACAACAAGGCCCAATATGTTGATGCCAAGCGTATTGCGTAGCGCGTTGTAGAACTGGCGGTTCGTGATGAACGCCTGGAAGTGCCTCATCCCGGCCCACGGCGCCTCCAGGATCCCGGCTATTATCGAGTAGTCTTTGAACGCGATGATCACGCCGTACATCGGGACGAAGTTGAAAATGAACATGAAGATGAGCCCCGGCCACACCATCGACTGCGCGTCCAGCTGAGCTCGCAACGAGTCTATGCGGTACGTTCGCGACGGCAGCATAGTGCGAATCCGCTTCCAGAGTGTCATCGTTAACGCGCTTTTTTGCGTCATCGTTGACATTCTACCCCGAGTCACGCATAATGTAAAGACCATCTTTACAGGTCTTCGTGGCGGCAGGGCTCGATCTGGCGGGCCCTGGGAGGTACACTCAGTCTCATGTCGAGCTACAAGATGATCGCGGAGCACGCCGGCGTTTCGATCGGCACCGTGTACCGTGTTACGCACGAACGCGGCCGTGTTGCGGACGCCACGAGGGAGCGCGTGAAGCGTGCGATCGCCGAGCTTGGTTACGAGCGCAACATCTACGCGAGCAACCTCTCCCGGCAGAAGACCTACCGCTTCGGTCTGCTGATGCCGCGGACGCACCTGAACAGCGGATACTGGCAGTTCCCGTACGCCGGAGCGATGGCGGCCGGGGCTGAGCTCCAGAAGTATCGCGTCGCGATCGAGCCGTTCCTCTACGACGAGAACTCGCTCCGTTCCTTCGAGTACTACGCCCGGAGCGCCAGGGAGGCGGAACTAGACGGTCTGCTGGTTGCTGCCGTTACGGCGGTTATGGACGGAAACGTGATCGACCGGCTGCCCGAAGTCCCTCGCGTGCACTTCGACTCGTACGTCGAGGATCCGCGGGCGATCGGGTATGTCGGACAGGACTCGCACGCAAGTGGACGGCTCGCGGCGCACCTCATGGCCGTGGCCTGCTCGCTTCCGTGCCGCGTGATCGCGATCCGTGCGTTCCACGGAGAGCCGGCGTCTACATCGTGGACGCATCACATCGAAGAGCGCGTCCAGGGGTTCAGCGAGTACGCGACTGAGCGTGACGGATTCCAGGTCATCGAGGTCGCGGTCGATACCGTGTCGGGCCTGAAAGGGTTCCAGGCGGCGATCGAGACCGGACTGGCGGAGAATAGCGCGGTCGACGGGATCTTCGTATCCAACTCGGAGACGCATCTGGCGGTCGATGCGGTTCGGTCTATACCGGAGCTCCACGGGAAGCACGTGAGGATCGTCGGGTACGACCTGGTCGATCGGAACACGCGACTGCTCAAGGACGGTTCGATCGATTTTCTGCTGTGTCAGCGCCCGTACGAACAGGGGTACCGCGGCGTGCACCTTCTCCACCGATCGGTCGTGCTCAAGGAGGAAGTCGGCGGCAGGGAGACCCTCCCGACCGACATCGTCACGCAGGAGAACCTGCCCGAAGCGTAGACCGGACGCGGGCCCGCTTAGTGTCAAGCAAGTTATCCACTCTTCATGCCGCCTGGTTGATGACGAGCCGACGAGTCTCGGCGGTCGGACTCAGGTAGACCACCTGTCGTTCCTTCCAGAGGCGCGGACCCCTGGCGGAGAACCGTTCGGAGTGTTCCCGTCAGGCTCTGTGGAGCGTCTGGTTGCGGAGCCGGAAGAGCTCCGAGCTCTCACCGGTCCACTCGCGTGCCGCCTCGATGCCATTATCGCCGTCGGGTATCGCGTCCGCTCCGACCGGGGGATGCAGTTCCGCCGCTGGGCCACGGAACGGCTGCGCGAGTACCTCGTGAAGGGCTTCACGATGGACGAGCGGCGGATGTACATGCGCGTGCGGGAGATCTTCGCCCTCGCCGGGGACTACGACTCGGCGAGCAAGCAAACGTTGGAGTTCTTCCAGATGGTACAGAACAAGTTACATCACGCCGCCTGGCGCCTCACCAGATCGGCGATCACCTTCACGAGCAGGAGCACGATGGGCGTCGCGTGAAGCAGCAGGTCGAAGATGTCGATGGGCTTGCTGAGCGTGCCCTGGACGAGCATGCGAATCTTCTCCACGAGGTGGGGCTCGGGTTGAAACGGCGCGAGGCCGAGCAGCAGCGCGAGCGGGATGAGCAGCCGATAGCCGAGCGAGTCCAGGAGTCCTATCATGCGCAGAAGGGTACGGGCGCGGCGAGCACACGGCAAGCTCGCACGAGCCCCCCTCGGAGGTCGAACGCACGACGTCGGCGGGCGCACCGCGCGCTGGATCTTCGCGGACGGCACCGCCCAAATGGTAGAATCTTACCGTTCCTGAGTGGTAGCAGACCTTGATGGTCCGAGGCTCTGCTGCTTGTTTTCGGTGCTCGCCTGGAAGTGTCCGAGACCTACAGATGCTTTCTCCGGAGGTCCTTCTCACGAAGATTTTGACGTGAGACATCGGTCGGCAATGGCAAGAAATCTGGTGAGTCAGCGCGGCACCTTGACATTGCTGCGGACGGCTGTATTATTGAAGAGAGCCCTGCAATGACCGAAGCCCGGCGCTCGTCGTCGGGTCCTCGTAGGTCATGTGGGGCCTTTTTTTTGGTTCTTCTTCGTGCGTTCGCCGGCGAAGCGGTGCTGCTTCGGCA
>RECL01000056.1 GCA_007694025.1 Spirochaetaceae bacterium | reverse complement strand
CAGAGTACGCGCTCAGCGCCGAGTTCACCGTAGCCGCAGGAGCCGCCACGCCGGTGGATCTGACGACGACGGCGGCAGGGTCCACTCCGGCATCGATGCTGGGGCGATCTCTGGTTGGCGTCGTCGGCGTGCCTGGCGCGGTCGTAACCGCGACCGGCTCCACTCTCTTTGAGTTGGATGTTGACCTGGAGATAAGTGCCGACGTCTCGCTCGGCCTGACCGCAACCAGCTTGAACCTGGGCCAGGGAAGCGCCGGTGCTCCGCAGGCGTGGGTGAACACGGCAACCGGCATCCTGCCGTATACGATCGGATCCGGGCTTGGGACGCTGAACTTTGGTGATACTGTGTCGATCGGACCGGTGCTGAGTTCCGGTGGGTTCTACAGCGGATCCGATGTCTACGGCTTCTTCCAGACCGATGGCGGGCTCGGCGGGTTCCGCGATGTCGGTGCGACCGGAGTCGCGATCGACTGGCTCGAGAACGTCGATCTGAGCGGGTTGGTTACCGGACGCCCGGTCTACAGCCTGGCGGTCGACTTGGACGGTGAGGTCAAGGGCTACTTCGCGACCAAGCTGGGCGCGTTCAAGCTCGATGAGGGTGACCTTCAGGGCAATTACGAGAGCGTGACCGAGGTGTTTGAGAATGCGGATTTCTTCAGCGTCACGATCGATGGGTCGCCCGCCCTCATCACGAACGTCGCGATCAGCGGTGCGACGCTGTGGATCGGGACGCCGCGTGGCGTGTTGACGATCCCGAAGGCTACCGTTGGAAACGTGTCCAAGATCAACGCGGACCTGGTTCCCGGGACGCGCGGGCTTGTGACGCGTCGGATCGCGGTAGGTACCAACTACCAGGCAATCCTGACCGACCATATTGTGTTTGTTCGCGCGACCGGCGGGTCGTGGAAGCCGTTCCCCGTCTACGCCGGTGTGTCGGGTCAGGTGAGCGGGATGTTCCTGGATAACGCGAACGGCATCGTTCTGCTCGCGGGTGACAAGGGGCTTTCGGCCTTTGATATCACGGCGATCCCGTAGGTCCGTGGCGCCGTGAAGCTTCGGCTTTGATCCTACCGACCGCGCTGTTTTGCAGCGCGGTCTTTTTTTTGGTTCGGGCCGCGGTCAGCCGGGGATGCCCAACAGCGGGTAGAGGTCGTCGAACGTGCGCACGGTCGCGGTCGGGACGATCGCCGGGTCGGCCGGCTTGTTCCGTACGTTGAACCAGATCGCGTCGATGCCGAAGTCTATCGCGCCCTTGATGTCCGAGTGCAGGCCGTCGCCGATCATCACGATCCGGCTGGGGTCGGGCGCGCCCGATGTCGACAACGCGGCGACCGCGTGCTCGAAGATCGCGCGGTCGGGTTTCTGGCTGCCTACTTCCTCGCTGATCACGATCGCTGTGAACCGATCTGCTATCGCTGCGCGCGCGATTCGTGATCGTTGGACCGCCGCGATCCCGTTGGTCACCAGCGCGAGCGGGGCAAGCCCGTGCAACGTGTCCAAGAGGTGCAGCGCACCCGGGAAGAGGTGACCGCACTCGGCAAGGTGGTCGACGTACCGGCGGCTGACCTCCGCAGGATCGGCCGGAATATCGTACTGTGTCAGGAACTCGACGAAGCGGCGCAGGCGAATCTCCTGCGACGTCGCGCGCCCGGCCTCGTAGTCTGCCCACGCGCGCGCGTTGATCCGTCGGAATGTGTCGATCCAGCCGTCGGCGGCCAGATCGAAGCCGAGTGTAGAGAGTGTCGACTCGAGCGCGGCGGCCTCCGCGTGCTCAAAGTCGAACAGCGTGTCGTCTGCGTCTATCAGGATCGCGTCGTAGTTCAGACTACTGGAACCGCATCCCCAGCGCCAGACCCGGGTGGCCCTTCGCGACCGCCCACGATCCGTGAACCTCGATCACAAAGCCGCCGAAGACCAGATCGAACCCGCCATGCAGGAGCAGCGTGAGGTCGTTGTCGACCCAGCTCGCTATTGGTGCCGCCGCCGTGTACTGTACGTCCTTGGCCGGGTTCTCCGAGTCGTACGCGATGAACGCATCAAAGGTGTTCGTCGCCGCGTCCGGGCCGCCGATGTTGCCGTAGAACGATGCGATCTGGTAGTACGGTGAGAGACCTATGAACGGAACGAAGAAACCGAACGCCTTGGACGCCTGCAGGTCGACCCCGAACGAGTGGATCCGGCTCCCCATGTTGAAGTCGCCTGTCAGGAACAACTCCCAGGGGCCGACCGGGGTGCTGCCGTAGCCGTCGAACGCGTCCGTGTTCCCGATCGTCGACAGGTCGTAGCCGATCCGGAAGCCCGAGTAGCTGTAGCCTCCGCCAATGGAGACCGCCGGGAACGCTCCGACGTCTTTCAGGATGCCCTTTCGCACGCGCGTTCCGACGTGCAGCGCGCTGAACTCGACGCCGGGCATGCCGGCCAGGTCCGCGGCAAAGCCGGTGATCAGCTGCGGGAAGCCCGCCAGGTCGACCATCAGCTCGACATCGGCCGGCAGGCGTACCCCGCCGGATATGCGCGCGATCGGCAGCGGAAAGAGACTCTGCGCGGTCGACAGCAGATCACCGGCCGCACCGAGTTCGCCGCTGAGAATCCGCGGCAGATTCAGAACCTCGAACGGGTTCTCCGGCGAATCGGGATCCGGGTAGTCGAGTATACCCGACGTGAGGATCGTTCCGACCGACAGCGTCACGAAAAAGTTCGAGTTCTGCGGGTACACCGCGCTTCCAGGGAAGCGGCCCCACATGGCGGACTGGCCCAGGCCAGGGAGCAGTTCGGCGCCCAGACCGTTGACAAAGGTGCGGACGTCCTGACCGAGCAGCTGCAGGTCCTGGGCTACCGCACCGGTACCCAACACGATCACAAGCAGAAGGGCTACGAGTACTCTCTTCATTAGTGCACCCCATCCTCAAGGTTTACCCTTAGAATAACCAATCGGGCGCATTCGATCTACCGGGTGCGAGCGGACCGTCTGCTCCGCGGCGTGACACGGTCAGCATGATCCGGTAGGCTCGACTCATGAGAGTGAAAGCACTACTCCTGTGCGTGCTGGTCGCAGTCGCCGGCACGCTGTACGCCGACCCCGGGCTTGTGTCCCGACACGACTCGCTGTACGTCACCACTCGTCGCCTTGCGCTGGTTGCGGGCTCCCAGCCGCCGCCTGCGGTCACGCCGATCACGCGCGGGGAGCTTCGTACCTACGCGATGCGCATCGACGCCGACCGATTGTCGGCTAGCCAGCGCTCACAGCTTGCAGCGCTTCTGGACGAGCTATCGCTCCGGCAGACGCCGAACGCGTCGGTGGCGCCCTCCGTCACGATCGAAGGCTACCTCCACCTGTCGGATGACGCCGACGAGTGGATCTACACGTACCCCCACCGACGGTCGCTGCTGTCGATCCCGATGAGGTTCCAGCCGGCGCCGGTGCTGTCGATCGAGGTCGATCTGGACTGGCGCAAGAACTACCCGACCTACCCCGGCCGCGAGACCTTCGTACCCGATCCGGTCTGGAACGTCCCGCAGGATATCCGTGAGACCGAAGTCCAGTTTCCGCACCGCGCGATGGTCTCCGCCGGTGGCGACTGGTGGTCGGTTCAGATGGGTCGAGGCGTGGTCGGCGCCGGAACCGTCGAATCGGGAAGTGTCTTCCTGGGCGACCACGTCGAGTGGCACGAGTACGCGATGGCGAGCGTGTTCGGCAGGATCGCGAGCTATCGCGCGATCTACATCGACCTGGAGGCGTGGAGCGAGTCGATCACGCCGGTTCCGGACCGCATGATGTTCGTGCACCGGGTTGACCTCCGGCCGTGGAACTGGTTGACGCTCGCGTACTCCGACGGCTTCATGATCCACGACAAGACGGTAGAGCTGCGCTACCTGAATCCGTTGATGTTCATGCACAGCTGGTTCATCCCCGACTACGGCAACTCGATGTACAACTTCGAAGTGTCGGTGCGGCCGCTGCCGGGGCTGGAGATCTACGCGCACATCGCGCCGGAGCAGGTGCAGAGCGCGTACGAGCGCGAGCGCGGCTACGGGCTAACCGAGCCCGAAGGGTTGGCCTATCTGGCGGGAGCGCAGTACGCGACGCAGATCGGTCCCGCCTGGGTGACCGCGGGTACCGAATGGGTCTACCTGGATCCGTGGATGTACATCGGCCGATCGGTCCTGGGAAGCTTTTCGTACCGTCGCCTGGTCCAGGCGGAGAACGCCGCGCCCGACGGTGCGAAGGTGCTGGTTGAAAAATCGATCGGCTACCCTGCCGGACCCGACCACTACAGCGCGACCGTCTACGGACGCGCCGACTTTGGGCCGCGGCTTCTGGTTGGAGCATCGCTACGCTACGGCGCAGACGGTGAGAACACGCTCGGAGGCGACATTCAGGGGCTCACGGAGGAGCAGGCGCAGGTGCGCACGCCGTCGGGCGATGCGCCGGAGTACTTCCTTCACGGACGTCTGTCGGCCGATTCGCGTCTGGCGCGGTTCGAGCCGTTCGGCGTCCCGATGGAGCTACACGCGGGCGCGCTGATCGACGTGATCCACATCTGGAACAACGATCACGTCGACGGCGCGTCGTTGTTCGACGTGCAGTTCTCGCCCTACCTGTCGGCGCGCGTGCGGCCTGCGTCGCCGCGGTAGCGAAGCGCGTACGACGCGCCTAGTCGCAGCTCTGCGATCGGCCGGCTGACAGTGCCTGGCGCGAAGTAGCGGATCTCATTGTTCGGACCGATCAGGTTGGGGTCCACGTCGGTCAGTTCCAGCTCGTTGACGACGAAGCCCAGAGTGAGCCGTGCGTTGAAGCCCCAGTCGCCGAATCGTGTCGCCGCGCCGACGCGCGCGGTGACCCTCGACTCCAGGCGCTCGTCCTCCAGAAACCGCGTGCCTTCGCCCGCCTCGCCGTACCAGTTGTACTGGTGCCACGGATTGCCCGGCGACTTGGAGCCCGACAGCACGTATTCCAGTGACGCGTCCACGCTGACCGGAGCCGGAAAGGGACGGACCGACAGCGCGTGGTCGTAGGTCGCGACGAAGGCCAGGTTGTTTTCGCCGTGCAGATAGCCGATGTAGTTGTCCGCCGGATCAATGGCGCGCACCTCACCGTCGACGGTGTACTCGACGTCGGGGTAGTAGACGTAGCCGTAGCGCGTGTCGGTCGCCGATCCGACGCCTCCGCCGCCGAACGCCTGGAACGTGTACATCGTCGCGCCCGCGTGATAGAGCCCGACCCGACCGGCTCCGGACGGTAGATCGACGCGCCCGCCTATCGACCACGCGATCTTGTCGGGATTCTGGTAGTCATCGGGCTTTGCGAACCGGTTGAAGTTGATGTCGTCGATCAGAATCTGCGCGTACCCGTACACGCCGGGTTGGTCGTAGTCCGCGAAGAATCCCAGGATTGAGTTGTGGTTCACGCTGATCGCCCATGGCGTTCCCGGTGAGCGCTTCAGGTACTGCAGCAGAAACCCGGGTATCGGGTTGATGAAGTACTCCAGGTCGAAGGTCCGGTCGACGAAGACGATCACGTCCTGAAACCCGACGCGCCATGGACCGGCGGTGATGCCGTACGATCGGATCGCCGCGCCGCGATCGGGGTAGCCACGCGCCGAATCGCGGTTGAGCTCGATTGACCGGGTTGAGAAGAACAGATGCGGTGTGCGGACGTCCAGCTCCACCAGCGGCGCGCCGATCGGCATCGACGACACGAACAGCGAGTAGGGCGATTCGACCTCGTCCGCGTGGTAGAAGCGGCCGACTCGAAGTGTGACCGGATAGAGATCGAGCATCGCTCCGCCCTGCTCGAGCGTTCCGTTTGCGCCAAGCCAGTACCCGCCACCGTGCCCTTCGGAGTACTTCCGGTCGTTCTGCAGGTGGAGCTCGCCCAGGATCGACAGCGGGCCGGCAGTGATCAGCCCGGTGAGTCCGATGTGCTGGAACTGCGCGGCGTACCCTTCGGTCGTCACCGTCTGCGCGCCGGCGATCACGAAGCTGAGATCGCTATCGGCGTCGCGCGCCGCGGATGCGCGTACGTCCGCGGCGAGCCCGACCGGCGCGGTGAGAGACGTCAGCGTCAGTGCGATCGCCGCGGACAGCAGCGCGACCGCGCGACTACGATGAAAGAATATCATGCGACCAAGCTACCACTATCGGAGATGCGCAGCCACCTCGGGCGGTGCGAACTCCACCGCCGGCATAGGGAATTTCCCCATACACAGGCAGCGGATACCGCGCTACCATAGCGTGAGGGTAAGGCAAGGGATGAGACGTGGACGGCGGCGCCGCCACTGTGCGGCGTCGTCGCTCTGCCGTCGCCGTGCTGCCACGGCCGCCGGGTGGGCATCGCCGGGTCACCGGCGTCGCCGATCGACGGCTCGCGCGCTATCTTGTCCAGATGAAGGGCGAACTCAGATTTGAGCAGATCACGACTCGGGGTGGAGACGGCGGCGATGCGACGCTGTTCGACGGCGAACGCCTGGTCAAGAGCGATCCGGTGTTCGAGGCGCTCGGCGATCTGGACGAGCTTACGTCGTGGATCGGCGTCGTGCGCTCACGCTACCGCGACGAATGGACCGGCGCGCTCCGTGATCTGGATACCGAGCTTCGCGACGCGCAGACGGTGGCCTCACGAATCTCCGCGCTTGTCGCGTGCGCGCCGTCCTCAAAGCAGTACGCTCGCCTGACCCCGGTCGACGATGCGGCGGTCGAAGAGCTCGAGCTGCGCGAGGCGCGGGCGCTGAAGACCACGCAGATCGCACCGGTCTTCATCATCCCCGGCGACGAACCGGGTTCCGCGGAGATCGACTTCGCACGGGCGCTCTGCCGCCGCTGCGAACGGCGCCTGGTCAACGTGATCCGCTCCCCCGGCCGGCCACGGCCCGACCTCCACGCGGCGCAGCGCTACCTCAACCGCCTGTCCGACTACCTCTTCGTCATCGCGCGCAAGCGCGAGCAGCAATAGCTGCAGCTGCAGCTATGGGCACCGCGCGGCGGCCACCGGCGCCCTTTGACGCTTCGGCCTCAAGCGGGTAGAACACTCTCATGGAACACCGATCCCCGAATCCACCCGCGACCGCGATTGACGCGGTTGGCGGGAGCAGGCCGCTTTCGACCCAGGCGTTTGCCGACCGCGCGTACCGGACCGCGCTCAATCCGCTGCGTAACCCGGTCAAGGAGATCATGGACAGCGCCGCAACGGTTGAGGCGACGCCGCCGATGCTCGGCATCTTCAACGACGTGCCGTGGCACAGGTTTCGGGAGAGCGAGGCGCACGCGTGGGCGAAGGCAGGCTACCTGTGGATCGTCAACGACGCCGAGCACTCGCAGTGGGAGGGGTACTACGGGCGCGAGCAGAACGCGGCCGAACTGCGGTTGGGACTGTTGCCGGTGCAGCGGCTCCATCGCGAGGCGGTGAGCGCGCACGGCGACTCGTACCAGCTTGGCGCGCGCGCGACGATGCGACCCTACGGAACGACGTACGAAGAGGCCGAGCGCTACTTCCGGTCGGTGAACTTCCCAGCGCCCGGATCGAGCACGCCGCACGATCGCGGCGGTTATCCGGTGCGAACCGGCGACCGGTCGATGATGTTCACTCCGGATGAGCTTCGCGGTGCGGAGACAGAGGTCCAGGGCTGGATCCAGTTCGAGACCGCCGAATATATCCTGGACACCGAGCTGCGCGACCGCGTGCTCGACCTGATGGCAGCGCAGGGCCGCAACAAGGCATGCGGATTCGTCGGACCGTTCGACGCGATCCTGCGCGGCGGCGACGCGCAGGAGATGAACCGCGGGGTGAACGATCTGTTCGTCGCCGCCGCGGCGCGGGGTATTCACACGGGGCGCGTGGTCGGATCGGGCGCGATGGAGGATCCGCGCGATATAGAGGACGGAATGGTCGACGCGATCGAGCACGGTGCGCGCCTGATCTGCGTCCACCCGCTCACGAGCGACATGACCTACCGCGGCGCCGCCGCGATGGCCGACCCCTTCTTCCGCGCGTGCGCGCGCTGCGGGTTCTGAGGGTTCAACCGACGATTATCCGCAGAGTCTTTGCCATCAGCGCGTTGATCCGGGCGTAGTGTGCTACGGGGGCCGACACGATCGTCGCCTCGGTCTGCACGTAGGGGCCGTCGGTGAGCTCGTCGCGGCAGTGGTCGACCAGGCTGCGTGCCGACTCTCTGGTCGTCTCCAGATGGAACTGCAGCCCGACGACCGACGGTCCGAGCGCGAACGCCTGATGCTCGCACGCGTCGCTGCGCGCCAGGTGGGTCGCTCCGGCCGGCAGGTCGAACGTCTCTCCGTGCCAATGAAACGCGTCGAATGAGTCGGGAAGCGCGCGGGACAGTTTGCCGGCGGCTGGCCGGTTGGGCGCCGATGACCCTGGTTCCTCCGGCTCATCACCCTGTACCCGCTCGACCGGAAACCAGCCGATCTCGCGGTGCCGATTCGGATAGACGCGTGCACCCATCGCCGCCGCGATGAGCTGCGCGCCAAGGCAGACTCCGAGTACCGCGGTCCCCGCCTCGATCGAGTCGCGGACGAATCGCTTCTCCGCGCGCAGCCACGGGTACGCGGCTTCGTCGTTGACGCTCATTGGACCGCCGAGCGCGATCACCAGATCGATGTCGTCGCTCCGTGGCGGTTCTTCCGATTCAAAGAAGCGCGTCCACGTGATCGAGTAGCCGGCCGCGACCAGCCACGGCTCAATGCTACCAAGGCCCTCAAACGGAACGTGCTGCAGCACGTGCGCGCGTCGGCGCGGCTGAAGTCCGGTCATCGGCCGAAGGTACAGCAGGCGATAGCGACTGGCAATCGGAGGAGTTGGGACCCCCCTTCTGATCCTCGAGTTCACACCCTCCACCATAGTGGAGTGCATCCACTATGGTGGAGAGACTCTACTCGGCCCACCGACGCGAGTACTGCGCGGGGCCTTCAGACGCAGGCGCAGCAAGCGTCAACGTTGGCACGCTTCGTGCATTCATTCCTTCAGGCGGTTTTCTCATTAAGAGCTGCCCGGGGTCCGTCTGGCCCACTGCAGCGGACTGATGTAGTCGCCGGGCAGGCCAGACTCTGAGCAGGAGGAACGGATGAAGAAGCTGTACGAAACAACAGCGATCGGCTCGATTGAGATGTCGAACCGATTCGTACGCTCGGCCACCTGGCTGGGGATGGCCACCGATACGGGAGGGTGTACGAAAAAGCTCATTGCGACGACCGCTGCGCCCGCGCACGGCGGGGTAGGACTCGTTATCACGGGCTTCGCTTTTGTGAGCCCGGATGGACGCGTTGCAGTTGGGCAGCTTGGGGCTTCCAGTGATGACCAGATTCCCGGACTCAGGGCGCTGGCGGAAGCCGTGCACGAAGCCCGGGTTCCGGTCGTCGCCCAGCTCGTGCACGGCGGGGCTGTCGCCAAGGACATCGGAAACGGACCGCTTCTGGGACCGAGCGAGACCACAGGCCCACACGGCGAACCGGTGCGCG
>RECL01000159.1 GCA_007694025.1 Spirochaetaceae bacterium | reverse complement strand
GAAATTGAACCCCGGGTTCGGTTCGGAAAAGACGATGTTGACTGTGTATCGGTCGACGATCTCCAGCCGCGTGGTAACCTCTGAACGGGGCTCGCCCCATCGCAACCACTCGGGCGCCGCGGGCGTCACTTCAGTGTTGAGGAGATGGTCCTCCACGTAGAAACGAATGTCCTCGGTCGTAACGGGAGCACCGTCGGACCAACGCAGTCCGCGACGGATGGTCATCGTGTGGACCGTTCCGTCTCGGTTCATCTCCCACGCCTCTAGTACATCACCGTCACGGCGCCCAATACGTGGTCCGCTTGTGCGATGAAACACTTCCTGGGGAGGAATACGAAGCAGATAGGCTGTATTCAAGTAGCGCTGATAGAGGTCACCACCGGTTACCGAGTAGCGCATCGTTCCACCGTACTCGCCGATGTTCTCCCACGGAATCTGGACGGCGGGATTGTCAGGCAGGCGCTCCGCCACGGGCGGCAACGAGCCCGCCGCGACCCTTGATGCCAGCAAGGGAGACTCGTGAAACTCCGAAACCTGGATTCCGGTGGATCGCTGGAACTCCGCAAGATCGTAGAACCCAAGGTCCAGTCCCCTCCAGGCGTCACTCACCGTTTGAGCCGACTGGACGTCCGGGGCGGCGGATGCTCCCCCCTGCTGCTGCCCCCCCGCGAACGCGGTCGATAGGGTGGCTGCCAGAAATAGATTTATCATTGCGTAGCGAATCAAGCGCATGGTTCCTCCTTCTGCGCATCCTGAGCGGAGTCGAAAGCGACGGGGCCCTCGTCGGGTTCAGCTCCGGATGATCGAATCCCGGGCGGACAAAAAGGGGCCCGAGTATGGCTCGACCCGCATCCGCAACGGATGTGAGAATCGTAACCATACCCGGGCCCTCTCTTGACTCCACCCAGGCCACTCTGTCTGAGGACAGGATACTGGATGCAATGTTAGCATTTGGCTAAAGAACGACTAGATGTCGATGAGATTGTCGCGACGTCCCGCACCCTCACACCCAGATCGGGTTGGTCCACGCGCGCCGGCCGGCGGCGTCACGGACCGTCACGCGCAGGTACGTCGAGTCAAAGCGGCGGATGTCCAGGTCGGCTTCGGTCGTCCCGGGCGCCGTGGTGTAAGCGGCCTGTGCGCCGGTTCCGGTTACGACGATGAGATCGGCGGGGTCGCACGCAACGTGCACCACCTTACCCGGAGTCACCGCGACGTGGTGAATCCGTGGCCCCGAGCTCGAATAGTAGTGGCCTGCCTTCAGGGCGGCGACGAGCGAATCGGATTCATTCTCAGCCGCCTTCACCCAGACCCACCCGAGCTCAAACTCGCGCCGATGCGGTTGACCGTGGAAGTCGTCGGCCGCGGTAATGAAGAAGCGATGACCACGGTGGAACGCCAGGTCGGCAATGTACCAGCTGTCGTACCGGTCCTGCATCGCGCCGGCAACCCCGTTGCCGACCTCGATAGCGTGCGCGACTCCCGTGAACGACGCAATGTCGGCCTCGCTCAGTGTGTACCACGCCGGGTGCGCGACCGTAACGAAGGCGCCGGCGTCGCGCGCTTTCCGCGCGACCTCCTGACCGGTCGCGATACCCCGCGGATCAAAGTCGAGGGGCAACCCGTTCGCGACGATGTGCCAGAGGTTGCCCAACTCGCTCGTCCCGGCGTGCAGCTCGGCTCCGATGATCGTCGTGAATCCGTCACCACGACAGGAGCGCGTGTCGGTGATCGGAAAGCCATACCGCTCCATGGCGTGATCGGTAATCGATACGAAATCGTATCCTCCAGCTCGATACCGCCCGCAGACGTCGACAGCAGAGAACGCGCCGTCTGAGCGTGTCGAGTGGGTGTGCAGATTGCCGCGATAGAAAGCCCCGGGCTTATCAAACGGTAGATTGTTCATTGATCGCTCCTCTCTGACGGGTGTCCGCCACTCTTCACGACCCGGCCGCGCGGCTCGACGGTGCGCGTGCGGCAATCGGCGACTCGATCGGACCGATAGGTGCCGCGTCGACGATGTCAAGCAGACCGCGGATCGTCGGAGAGACGAAGTCGGGACGGTGCGCGATCGGGTGAGGCAGCGCAGTTCCATGAGAAATCCATGCGGTCGTGATACCGAGTGCAGCCGCTCCGTCGATGTCGGTTGTCAGATTGTCCCCGATCATGATTGCCGCTGCTGCCCGCGCGCCGACAAGTGTGAGCGCCGCGGAGAAGATCCGGGCGTCCGGCTTGCCTATCACCCGCGGTTTGACGTTCACGACTCGGCGGATCGCCGACGCGATCGCCCCGGTCTCCGGAACCGGCGCGCCTGCGGGACCGGGATGGAACCCGTCGTCGTTCGTGACGAAGAAACGCTCTCCGTCGGCAATCCGTCTGGCGGCTACCTCCAGATCGCGGTACGAGAACGTCGGGTCGAGTCCGACCAGCAGCGCGTCCGCGCGCCTGCGGTCGTGGAGCGGCACCACGGTGTGCCCCGCTGCCTCGCACGCCCGCCTGAGCGCGTCGGTTCCACACACTCGAACCGCGCAGCGCCCGACTTCCTCCACGAGCGCCGTTCCCACGATGTCAACCACGGTGAGCGCGCTGAGCCCCGCGTCAACTCCTCCTTCAGCCAGAAGCGCTTCGAGCTCCGCGCCGGTCGCGGTCGACGTGTTGCTGACTATCACGATGTCCCGGCCGTGTTCCGACAGCTGGTCCAGGAACTCGAGCGCACCGTCGTAGAAGGCGTCTCCTGTCCAGAGGCTGCCGTCGAAATCAAAGAGAAAGGCACTGTACGTCCCCAGATCGATCGTCATGGCGCTCCCCCCTGCACGTCGACACGGCACGACCCCACCGGTGCTGTACCGAGAAGGGTCGCGCCGAGACTCTCATGCTCCACTCAGCGGATTGTGCGCCAACGTCGCACAGAACCGTCAGGAAACGGTCAGCGCCGTGTTAGAAACCGATGAGTTCGGACTCGCTCTGGAGTCGCGGCGACATCGGCGGGGCTGACGCGCGGGCGTGATTCGGATAGCATCGACGCGGGAGATTCCATGCAACGACGATTCGTGACGACCAGACGCGACAAGACGGGCCTCCCGCCGGGAACGCCGATCCACGTCGGTTCGCGCCCGACCGATCCGGTTCGCTTCACGGTGTTTCAGTACGGCCCGGACAGCTGTACCGAGCACTCGCCACCCGATGCCGCCGCGTGTACCGCGATCGAACGCAACGCGCCGATCACATGGATCAACGTCGACGGCGTGTACGACGTCACGGCGGTGACGCAGATCTGCTCCGCGCTCGGCGTGCACCCGCTCGTCCAGGAAGACATCGTGAACACCGACCAGCGACCTAAGGCCGAAGACTACGGCTCGTACCTCTACGTGGTTCTCAGGATGCTGCGATCGCTACCCAACGGTGACCCTGCAGGCACGCCTGCGATCGTCGCCGAACAGGTCAGCCTGATCGTGATGGAAGGGTTGGTCGTCTCGTTCCAGGAACATGAAGGCGACGTGTTCGAGGCGGTCCGTGAACGCTTGCGGTCGGGAAAGGGCAGCGTCCGGCGAAAGGGTCCCGACTACCTGGCGTACTGCCTGATGGACGCGATCGTCGACCACTACTTCATCCTCCTGGAGCACATAGAGGGACGGATCGAGCCGCTCGAGGAGGCGGTCGTGTCCGACCCGAACAGCGACGCGCCGCGCGCGATCCAGGCGCTCAAGCGCGACCTGCTGGTGCTGCGACGGACGCTGTGGCCGCTGCGCGAGATGATCTACCGGCTGTCGCGCGAAGGCGCGGGCGCGATCACCGACGATACCAGGGTCTTCATGCGCGACCTCTACGACCACGTGATCCACGTGATCGACCTGATCGAAACGTTCCAGGAGCTCGCCGCAGGGACGATGGACATCTATCTGTCGAGCATCAGCAACCGCATGAACAACATCATGAAGGTGCTCACGATCATATCGACGATCTTCATCCCGCTGACCTTCATCGCGGGGATCTACGGGATGAACTTCTCCAACATGCCCGAACTCGAGTGGCGCTGGGCCTACCCGGTGACGCTCGCGGGCATGGCCGCGATAGCGCTCGTGATGCTCAGATTCTTCCGGAAGAAGGGCTGGATATAGATCCGTGCGAACCCGACGGCGGCGACGCGCGCCGGTCGCGCGAACGTACACGATCGGCCAGCTGCTGGCGAAGCAGCCACAGGGGCTGAAGCGCATTCCGGGCTTCGACGCGATGATGGCGCACTACCACGCGTCGCAGCAGTTGCAGCGTCTGCGGATGAACCGCCGCTGTTACGGGCTTCTTGCAAACGCGCGGATCGCGCCGGAGAACCTCCGCGCCTTCTACCGAACATACCGACTGCCCGACAACGCATTCTTCCCGCTCTTCCTTGCGGTCAAACGGCGCTATCTGACCGATCGCGAACGGGCCAACGAAGCGCGACACGACTACGTGCTCGCGCGAATGCGGGCACTTGCGCGGCCAACGCTGACATGGATCAAGTATCTGGGTCACCTGGAGCGCGCGTACAACGCGGCAGGATTGTCGCCGGTCTGGCAGAAGCACCTCTTCCCGACGTCGAAGAAGCGCGCCGACGCGTACACGAAGCACAGCGAGGCCGACTGGCTCAGCCTATACCGTGATCACCTTGCCCGCCTCCAGTCGCGCTACCCGACGATGAAGGAGATCATCGTCAGCCGCGTCTACGCGTGCATCGTACTCGGACTCGTCCCAGACCGCGTGCCGCCGCTTCGCCCGCCGGCGACTGCGGTGAACCGGTGCTACCGTCGCCAGAGTCTGCTCCACCACCCCGACCGCGGCGGCGACCCCGCCGTGTTCATCGCGATCAAAGAAGCGCGCGATACGCTCATCGGGCCGTAGGCGCGCTCCAGCCAAACGCGGGCCGCAGGTGGTGGTACGGATGCTCGTTGTAAACGACCGACGGTGCGCATCCGCCCCAATGGACACCCAGAAAGTCTATCAGCGTCTCCCAGTCTTCGCTCGCGTGCAGATGCTCTCCCGGGCGAAGGTGGTAGGCCAGGTTATCGGGCGCTCCCAGGAAGCGGTACACCTCACGCGCCGCGGTGGCGCTCTGCACCATGCCCTCAGGGTTCGACCAGCGATCATCGATCGCGTACGTGAGCAGGAGCGGTCGCGGCGCGATCGTCGCGAGCAGGCAGTGCTGGTCGAACGGCGCGTCCGCCTCGCGACCGATGTACGGACGCAACCCGGGTTGCGGACCGAACCATGAAGGGAAGTGATTGAGGATACCCAACGTTTCTCCGCCCTCACCGACGTAGCGCATCACCGCGGCGCCGCCGGCGCCCGACGCGTTGTCGTTGACGAGCGTGATCCGGCGGTCGGTCGCCGCCGCGACAAGGACGGTCTTTCCGCCACGCGAGTGACCGGTTACCCCGATTCGCCCGGGATCGAGCGACAGCTCGTCGCCGAGTTCGCAGATCGCGTCGACGCAGCGGTGGTAGCCCCACGCCCACGCGGCGATCGCGCCGAAGCTCCGGCCCGGGTACGCGTCGTACAGCCCGCCGGACCTCCGCGGATCGCTCCGGTCGTCGGCGGACGGGCGGTCTTCGACCATCTCGGTGCGGTTGAACATCATCAGCGCGTACCCGCTCTCAACGACGCGCTGCGCGATATCGTCGGAGATGTACCACCAGCATCCGTCGCCGTTGAGAACGACGGGAAACGGTCCGGCGCCCTGGGGGACGAGCGTTCTGACTACGAAGGCGAACGGTTCCGCTCCGCCTTCGCACCGGACGCGGTGGCTGTAGAGCCGGGGGTTACTCGGCCAGCGTCGCACGCCCGCGGCGCACAGCTGATCGCACACGACGCGCTCCGGGTGTGGAGGCATCCCGCCGTACTCGGTGGTGACGATCAGGTCGCGCCACGCGTCGGCGCGTGCCGGCCACTCGCTCCGTTTTTTGACGCGCGTTCCGTCGGCGTTCAGAAACGGATCGGGAAGCGGACCGGCGTCGACCGCCGGGGTCGTGGGGTACCGGTTCGCGGGCATGGCTGGTGGGTGAGCGTTCATGTCGGGACCTGCCTTGAAGTTGCTGTGGCCATTATCCAGGATGCTCCCCGCGCCTGTCCACCGTGCGGCGCGGGCCGGGGACGATGCGCCCGACTTGCGACCAGGGGGGGCGAGTGGTAGGCTTGCGAGGCAGGGCTACAGGAGGCACAGATGGAACACAGACTGCTCGGGCGATCGGGATTTTCGGTCCCGGTTCTTACGCTCGGTACCGCCGGTTTCGGCGGGGATTCACAGTTCGCGCGCGCGTGGAGCGCGACGCAGGTCAACGACGCGAAGCGCCTGGTCGACATCTGTCTGGAACACGGCGTATCGATGTTTGACAGCGCCGACGGGTACGGCGGCGGCGATTCGGAACAGATCCTGGGTCAGGCGATCCGGGGGCGCCGCGACAAGGTGCTCATATCGACGAAGGCGACGTTTCCGACCGGGAGTGGTCCGAACGAAGTCGGATCGTCTCGGTATCACCTGATAGAGACCATCGAACGGAGCCTGCGGCGCCTGGGCACCGACTACATCGACCTGTTTCAGCTCCACGGGTTCGACGCGAAGACCCCGGTGGAGGAGACGCTTCGCGTCCTGGACGATCTGGTCACCGCGGGCAAGATCCGCTACATCGGGTGCTCGAACTTTTCCGGCTGGCACCTGATGAAGTCGCTCTCCGTATCCGAGCGGTACGGGTGGGCGCGCTACGTCGCACACCAGGCGTACTACTCGCTCGTCAGCCGCGATTACGAGTGGGAGCTGATGCCGCTGGCGGTCGATCAGGGGATCGGGACCGTGGTGTGGAGCCCGCTCGGCTGGGGACGCCTGACCGGCAAGATCCGCCGCGACCAGCCGCGGCCGCAGGTGAGCCGGCTGCCGGTGACCGCGTCGGCCGGTCCCCCGGTGACCGACGAGCACCTCTACACGGTCGTCGACGCGATCGATGAGATCGCCGCGGAGACCGGCAAGAGCGTACCGCAGATCGCTATCAACTGGCTGCTCCAGCGCCCGACAGTGTCGACCGTGATCATCGGCGCACGCAACCAGGAGCAACTGCTGCAGAACATCGAGTCGGTCGGCTGGAATCTCACGCCCGATCAGGTTGCGCGCCTGGACAGTGCGACCGACACCGCGTGGCCCTACCCCTACTGGCACCAGCGGAGCTTCACCAGTCGCAACCCGTTCCCGGCAGGCTGACCGTAGCCTGGCGGCGCCCGAAGCCGGCTTGACCGAAGAGGTAATATTTAGTATTACCATAGCGAGGTATCGCTGTGGCCAAGAAGAAGGGAAACGTCGTCATCATCAGGCTCAAGAGCTCGATCAGTCCGCACTGCTACTATACGAAGAAGAATCGCAAGAACACCCAGGGCAAGCTTGAGCTACGAAAGTACGATCCGGTCGCGCGGCGACACGCGATCTTCGTGGAGACCGGCAAACTGTGAAAGACGCGCTTCGGGTCACCGTGCTGTCGGGCTACCTGGGCGCGGGAAAGACGACGCTCCTGAACCACGTGCTGTCGAACCGTGCGGGGCTGCGCGTTGCGGTCATCGTCAACGACATGTCGGACGTCAACATCGACGCGCAACTGGTGCGGGAGGGTGGTACGCTCAGCCGTACCGACGAGCAGCTCGTCGAGATGTCCAATGGGTGCATCTGCTGCACATTACGCGACGATCTGCTGAAAGAGGTCGCGCGGCTCGCGCGGGCGGGCAGATTCGACTACCTGCTGATCGAAAGCTCGGGCATCTCCGAGCCGCTCCCGGTCGCGCAGACATTCACGTTCGAAGACCCCGACGGCAACGACCTTCGCGACCTGACACGGCTCGATACGATGGTCACCGTCGTCGGCGCGCCCGACCTGCTCGATGAGATGCAGCGCGAGGAAGAACTCGCCGCGCGCGGACAGGCGGTCGGTCCCGAAGACGAGCGGACGATCGCGCGCCTGCTGAGCGATCAGATCGAGTTCGCCGACGTCATCGTCGTCAACAAAGTCGACCTGGTCTCAGAGTCCGAGCTTGCCGCCGTTCACCGGCTGCTCGGCACGATGAACCCGCGGGCCGAGTTGATCGACACGAGCTTCGGGCGGGTTCCGCTCGATCGGGTCATCGGGACCGGGCGCTTCGACCTGGAAGAGGCCGAAGGGAGCGCCGCGTGGGCTGCCGAGCTCCAGGCGGCGCATGTCCCCGAAACCGAAGAGTACGGGATATCGAGTTTCACGTTTCGCGAGCGTCGCCCGTTTCATCCGGAGCGCCTCTACCACTTCCTTGAGGCACGACAGCCTGGCGTGATCCGCGCGAAGGGCTTCTTCTGGATCGCGTCGCAACCGTCATTCTGCCTGTCACTGAGCCAGGCCGGCCCGCGGAAGCAGATCGAGCTCGCCGGCTACTGGTGGGCCGCGGTCGACCGGTCGCACTGGGCCGACGATGCCGAATCGCTCGCCGAAATCGCGGCAAGCTGGGATGCGGAGTGGGCCGACCGTCGGCAGGAAATCGTCGTGATCGGCCGCGGCATGGACGTCGACGAAATCCGCCGCGGGTACGAAGCCGCGCTCCTCTCCGATACCGAGCTCACCGCGTACCGCGACAACGTGTTCCACGTCGACGACCCGTTCGCCGAGCATCTGGAGGCTGCCGAAGCGACCGCTGCCGGAACAGTCGCCGAGTAGACAGGCCGCCGCGATGACCGACTCCGCGCGTCGATTGCACTCGATCGCCGGCTCGGCTATGCTCTGCGAATCGGAGGGCGTATGAGCGAAGGATTTCCCAGGACCGAGGTAGGCGGTGCGTCACTGTCGCGCATGATCATCGGGACGAACTGGGTCCTGGGCTACAGCCATACCAGCCCGGCGGCCGATTCCATGATCCGGTCGCGGCACGCGGAGCGCGAGTCGATCGCGCAGATCCTGGAGACCTTCCTGGAGGCCGGCGTCGACACGATGATGGGGCTGTTCGCCGGTAACCAGGCGCTGTGCGACGCGCGACGCGATGCGGAGGACCGAACCGGAAAGCGACTCATCGTGATCGACACACCGCCGCTCAACGTCGACGACTCGGAGTCGGCCCGGCGCGAGGCCGACGCGGTGATCGCCGCAAGCGCTGCCAACGGCGCGACCTTTTGCTTTCCTCACCACTCTTCGACCGAACAGCTGGTCAACAAGAACCTGCAGGCGATCCCCAGACTCCCCGACTACCTGGCGATGATCCGCGACCACGGGATGGTCCCCGGACTGTCGGCGCACATGCCCGAACTGGTCACCTACTCCGACGCGAACGACTACGACGTGGAGACCTACATCCAGATCTACAACTGCATCGGCTTCCTGATGCAGATCGAGGTCGAGTACATCCACCGCGTGATCTGGAACGCACGAAAGCCGGTCATGACGATCAAGTCGATGGCCGCCGGTCGCGTATCACCGTTCGTCGGGATATCCTTCTCGTTTGCGACGATCCGTGAGTGCGACATGGTCACCGTCGGATGCTTCACTCCCGACGAAGCACGCGAAGACA
>RECL01000155.1 GCA_007694025.1 Spirochaetaceae bacterium | reverse complement strand
GCTCCGAGCTTCGCGACGAGCTTCTCGGCCTGATTCTCGAGCTGCATGATCTCCAGGCGCAGCACGCCACGCTCGCCCAGATCCTGAGTGCGTTCCTTGAGACTGCCGAGCAGCTCTCTCGAGCCGTCGAGTCCTTTTTCCATCGTGTTCTTGAGTCTGTCCCAGAAGTCCATCATTCCTCCCCGGCAGGGCCAATCTGGGCCGCAGGCCAACCGCTCGTGGCCAGGCCTGCGTCCGTCGTTGACTGCCATCGCCGTCTTCCCTAAGATGATGCAAACAAGCGATCGGGTCAAAGCCCCGGTCGGATAAGGAGACACTATGAATCTCGTGTTTCTTGGCCCGCCGGGCGCCGGCAAGGGAACGATGGCGACTCGGCTCGCCGACGATCTAGGTGTTCCGCACATTTCGACCGGGGACATCTTCCGGGCCGCGGTGGCGAATGCAACCGAGCTCGGCAAGCAGGTCAAGGCGATCATGGAGTCGGGAGGACTCGTTCCCGACGAACTGACGATCGCGCTCGTCGAAGAGCGGCTGAAGGAGTCCGACACAGCGAAGGGCTACATCCTCGATGGGTTCCCGCGAACGATCCCGCAGGCAGAAGCGCTCGACGGATTCGCGTCGATCGACCACGCGGTACGGTTTGTCCTCGAAGAGGCCGAGTTGATCAAGCGACTGTCGGGCCGCCGCGTCCACAAGCCGTCGGGGCGCACCTATCATGTCGAGTTCAACCCGCCGAAGGTCGCGGGGAAGGACGACCTCACCGGTGAGCCGCTGATCCAGCGGCCGGACGATCAGGAAGAGAGCATCCGCAATCGTCTTGAGGTGTACGAAGAGCAGACCGCTCCGCTCGTGTCGTACTACGCAGATAAGGGCACCATGGTCACGGTGGACGCCGCGCCCAAGCCCGATGACGTATACGCGTCGCTGAAGACCGCACTCGGTCTGTAGCAATCATTGACCCGCGCCGGCGAACGATGTCGCGCCCGCCGGCGCCGCTGCGCACCCCGACGAGAGTCAGTCGGGGTTCGCTGGCTCGTCGTCGGTTTCGTCGGGCAAATCGCCGGCCTGGTCGTCGGGCCGAGGCGAGGCCGTCTCCGGCAGGAGCCCTGCGTCCGTGAGGAGGTCGACGACTCGATCCCTCCCCGCGATATCGTCGGCAAGCAGTCCGCGCACCGACTCGGCATCACGATAGCCAAGCTCGATCGCGAGCAACAGCGACTCTATTCCAAGGTCGGCTTCGCGCGCGTCTACCAGGAGAAGGCGCGCCTGCGCGAAGCCGGCACGCGCGCGCACGGCGTCATCCAGGGCTTCGTTCGCGGCGACCGCGGCATACGCGTCGATCGCTTCGGCGACGAAGCGCTCGCTCGCGAGCAGTCCGGCAAGCAGCAGGGTCGCGTCGGTATCATCGGGCTGCTCGGTGCGAAGGCGTCTGAGCGCGTCGATCGCGTCGAGAGGCCGACCGGCTGCGACGAACGCGTCGGCGATTCGTCTACGGATACCGACTCGACTCGGATCGAGATCAACCGCACGCACCAGCAGTTCGAGCCCACGATCAGAGTCGTCCTGCAGCTCTGCGATCGTCGCGCGATTGATGAGCAGATCGACGCCGGCGGGGTTCAGATCGATTGCCCGATCAAAGAGCACGGCGGCCCGGTCCAGATCGCCACGACGGTACTCGACATAGGCGAGCGTCGAGATAACGAGCACGTTGTCCGGATCGCCGGCGAGCAGCAGTTCGAGCTGCGTCGCCGAGTCCGCGTACCGGCCGAGCATCGCGTACGCGCGCGAAAGGTTGTACCCGGCGCGCGCGAGCGAGTCGTCGAGCGTGATCGCGCGCGCAAGAAACTCCGCGCTGCGTTCATAGCGACCGATCTCGAAATAGGCGGTGCCCAGGTTATAGTATTCAACGGCCAGATCGGCGCGCGAGAGCGTCGTCGTGCACGAAGCGAGTACAATGAGGGCGCACGCGGCAACCGCCGACGCGACGACACGCACCGCGGCGCGCCACGTCACCGGGCGAGCACCGTCTTTTCGATCTCTCGTACCTGCGCGCGGTACAGGTTCGAGATGTTGGTTCCGTAGTCGGCGATCAGCTGGATGATGTTTCGCGGATCATCACGCACATCGGGACCGTTGAGCCGATCGCCTGCGTCGCCGAGTCCGGGAAGGATGTACGCCTTTTCGTTGAGCACCGGATCCATCCAGAGCGTGTAGACGCGGGCGTTCTCGATCGCACGAACGATCCGCAGGCTCCCCTTCAGCGCGGAGATCGCGTTGAAGAAGCTCACGGTCCGGGGATGAACCCCCTGATCGCGAAGGTAGTTCACGATCGTCACCAGGCTCCCGCCGGTCGCGTTCATCGGGTCGGCGAAGATCAGATCCTTCTCGTGGAGCGACTCTATGTCAAAGTAGCTGCGCTGGAGATCGAGGATATACTCCATGTTCCGTTCGTTCTTCGAATCGTCGCGGCTGATACGGAAGAGCGCGAACGGCGTGACGTACCCTGTGGAGGTGTACTCCTGAATCTCTTTGGACATGATCATCGACGGCAGCAGCGCCCCGCGAAGCATCACGCACATCACGGTGTTCTCGAGCGCGTGATCCACGTCGGGGATCTTGTGGACAGCGAAGTTCTGCACGGGAAGATTGACCGGAGTCCGTACGATCAGGTGGTTCTTCTGATGATTGTCGGGTTCGGCGAACGCGAGGTTGAACAGCAGCTCGTACGCGCGCTGGATGTAGTAGACGAACTCGTGGTGCTGCGTCCGAACGTCTCTCAGCTTCGCGATGAGCCGCGACGCCTCTCCGTGCACCTTCGAAGGGGTGCGGAACGAGTAGACGTTGACCGACGGCTCGTCCGCGGTGATGTCCTGCATCCGGTCGCCCATCCGGTTGTACAGATCGATCAGCTTCTGGCGTTCGGAGGCAAGTCGCGTCTGGTTCTGCGACGAGTCGAGGATCCGTGACGCGTCGATTACCTCGCGGTAGAGCGCGTCCATCTCTGCTACCGCCTCGCGGTCGTGTTCGGTAAGAAAGCCGTCGAGGTCGGCCGCCTTGAGTATCACTGAGCTCATGCGCCACTATACTCCGACACGCGACGATTCTCAAATGGTTTCGGTTGGTCTCCCCCCGGCTCGCGCGGTATATTTCCGGCAGGCCCCGTATGGGGTCCTATCATGGGATACAGGAGAGGATATGAGAAAGAAGGTTCTACTCATTGCGTTCGTTCTTGTCGCGCTCGTCGCGATGAGCGCGTCAGCCAATACATTCGGCATCGGCGGTGCGTTCAGCATCGACGCGCTTGGCGGCCTGCCATCGAACGCCATGCTCAGCGTGAAGTTCCCGCAGACACCCGTTCTTTGGGGAATCGGAGCGCAGCTCAACCAGGACACGTTCAACCTGGCGATGACCGCAGACTGGTGGCTCTACACGCAGAATCTGGTCGGCTTCGTGAACCTCTACGTCGGGCCGGGTCTCTACCTGTCGCTGCCCGATCGCATCGAGTTCGGAGGGCGGGTCCCGATCGGCCTCAACGCGTATCCGATTCCGGTGCTCGAGCTCTTCCTGGAGATCGCGCCGACGCTCCTGTTCTTCTCCAACCAGGGCATTCAGATTCCGAGCTTCGGACTCCAGGGCGCGTTCGGATTCCGATTCTGGTTCAACGTGTAATATTTCAGGAGGCGTGCCGGTGCATGCCGGAACAGCCGGTACGCGCCGCACGGTCCACGATAGGAGAGGGCCCCGTTCGGGGCCCTTCGCATCTCCAACGGGAGTCGAACCCGTGTTGCCGGGATGAAAACCCGGTGTCCTAACCACTAGACGATGGAGACGAGAGTATCGCTTCAGACTACCGATACGGCCGACCGGAGTCAAGGCGGCTCATGAGCAGCGCGGGATTCGAACCCGCGACCATCTGATTAAAAGTCAGATGCTCTACCCCTGAGCTAGCTGCCCTCCAAGACTGCCTAAAAGTAGCGGCTCTACCGCCTGAATTCAAGCCCGATCGCAAGATTGTACTGCGGTCGCAGACCCGGTTCACCGGAGAGCTCCGACCCGAACATCGCCGCATCAAGGCGAACATGCGTCAGGTCGAGCCCGAGCCCCGCCGCGAGCAATCCATCGCTGAACCCGATCCTGACCGACAGCACATCGAGCAGCGTTGCCTCGGCTCCCAGCCCGAACTGGAGCGCAAGGTTGCGCGACGTCGCGGGTGCGATCAGAAAGTCAAAGATGTCGCGGTAGTCGAGCATCAGCCGCAGATCGCTCACGTAGCGGTCGACGACCCCGAGACCGGGCGTCCACAGGACGCCCAGGTTGATCCGCTGAGGCAGGAGCGCGTAGACAGTACCTGCGGCAGCGCTCTCACCGTTGAGAAAGTCAGGGAACGACGAGTAATCGGTCACCGCAGTCGGCGTATAGAGATCCTCAACGGTGAGCCCGATCGTTACTGGAATCGGAAAGGCGTAGCGCAGGCCCAGGTCGACTCCGAAGCCGCTGATCAGAGAGAATGGTGAGTCGGCAAGAAGCCCGGGACCGATCGACTCCAGGAACGTCGGCAGCCCCAGGAGCGTCGTTGCGACGGTGACGTCGCCGCGGACGAACCCCTTGACGCCGAGCCCGACCGAAGCGGTACCCCATGAGCCGGCAGCGCTCGATGCGGAGTCCGAATCGAACGGGATAGGGATGCTCAGTCCGTATCCGCCGCGCAGCAGGATTCGCTCGCCAAGAATCGTCTCAAGCCCGCCGGGGACCGACTGGACGGTCGCGTCGGACACATTATAAACGCCAAACCCCATTCCGCCGCCAACGTACCCGAACGCGAGCGGTCCGGTCACGGTCGCCCGCGCGTACAGCGACAGAAGCAGCTGCTGCACGTCGGGTGACGACAGCAGCGAAGTGGAGTCTTCACCCGCGAGCGAACGCATCACGAGTCCGGCGAGAGTGAAAACGGGGCCGGTAGTCTGCACCCCAAGCTTGGCAACGCTGAACTCAGGAGGGGTCCCGGCGAGCCCGGCGGGATTCGCAAACAGCGCGTCGAACCCGGTTGCTTCGGCGACGTGCGGTCCGCCGGCTGCAGAAGCGGCCGGTGAAGGTAGCCGCCCGTCGTCTACCGACTGCGCGGGTACCTCGATCTGCAACACCAACAGCGCAGCGAGTATCAGCATGCACGCGAATCGGTTCGTCGGACGCTCCACGGAATCCCCCTGATCTACGAAGGTGCGAACCCGAACGCGTCTCCGAGTCCCTCTATAAGATCGGTGCTCGAGCCCGACTCCTGCAGCAGATCGTACGCGAGCTGGAGAAACGCTTCGGCCTGCTGCTGTTCGGCGGTCGATCCGTCGAGCGCAGCGACCCCGCCGCTTGCTTCCGCGGCGATCGCGAGCAGGCCGACCGCGACGAACACGTACTGCTCGGGAGTCGGTGTCAGCGAATCGTCGGCTGCATCGAGCAGCGTCGCGGCCTCGGCGATCAGTGCAAGATCGGCCGCGGAGAACGACGCGATCGCGGCGTCGAGCGCTGCAGTCTCATCGACACCGTCGACCCCCAGATCCGCGATCAGCCCGATCAACGCGCCTTCAACGCCCGCCGCGCCGACCGCAAGATCGACCGCGAGCAGCTGCACCGCCGGATCCGAGCTGCCTTTCAGCGCCTGAAATGCCTTGGCCATCGCATCGCGATCGCCCGACGCAAGCGCGTTCTGCGCGTAGGTAATCTGCTGCTCGGCCGACAGCTTGGACGGATCACGCTGGAGAAACGCGAGTGGGCTTGTTGTGAACACGAGCTCGCACCCGGTCAGCACCAACAGCGTAGCGGCCACAGCAATCAGCGTTCGCATACTCCCTCCTAGAACCGTATAGCCACTTCGAGTGAACCGCCGACCTCGCTGAATCCCCAGGAGCCGGTCGCGTCCCGGGTGAAGTCGCCGGCAACCGCCGCGTTGATATCAAGGAAGAATACGCGCATACCGAGCCCCGCCGACAGGTATCCACCGTAGTAGCCCGCGCGAAGCGACATGAACCGCAGCAGGTCGACCTGGCCACCGACGTTCAGCATCGATAGCACGTCGCTCGGTTCGACCTCGTCGCCGAGCTGCCACAGCCGCACGATCCGGGTCGCGTCGAGGATGTCCACGCTGACACGAGGGTCGATCAGAAAGCTCAGTACGCCCAGGTGAGGATGAAACTCGAACCCCAGGTTGATCTTCATCGGTATCTGGAGCACGGCGTCCTGTTCTTCGGGGCTCAGCGTCGAGCCGATCGGTAGCGCCGCACCCGAAAGCGCCTGGACGTACTCGTCAAAGCTCGTTTTTCGGTACTGGATGCGCGTGCCGAGCAGGTCACGGACCGCGAGTCCGAAGCTGAACGGACCGACTCCGTAGCGCGCGCCAAGATCCACCGCGAGTCCCGATCCGTAGTAGACGGTGCTGTTGAACATCACCGACGGGTCGATCGTCTTGCCGGCGATGTAGTCGGCGATCAACGGCGCGGCGTTCACGCGTGAGTACCCGAAGACGGTCGGCCGGATCGCGACTCCAAGATCCACTTTGCCGAAGGTGAGCCCGAGTCCACCGACGAACGTGATCGTGTTGTACGCGATGCCGCGCGCCTGCAGGAGGCTCGTACCGTCGACCGACACCTCGGTGTTCGCGAACAGGCCCAGCCCAAGGCCGTTGCCAACGTAGCCGAGCCCGATCTGCCCGCCGGCGCGCAGCTTGCCCCCGGGAAGCGCCGCCGCGACCGCGGCGCTGAACTCGTCGGCGGTGAACGGCAGCGGTGCACCCTGCGCCGCGGCCTCGGCCTCAAGCGCGTAGATGAATGCGATGATGTCGTCGGTTCCGGCAGCAGCAAGGATCGCCGCCAGATCGTCCTGATCGGTGTAGACAAGCCCGGTGTTGCCGGTGACGGCCTGAATAATCGACGTCAGCGTCGCGCTATCGGTCGACTCTACCCAGCCGGCAAAGTCATCAACATACCCCTCGAGCGCCTCAAACGCGGCCGGGTCGAAACCCCGCGAGACCGAGCGTGCCGACCCGAAGTCGCTCCCGACGATGTCCTGCGCGATCGAAACCAGGTTCCGGTCCATGAACGCCCACGCGTTCACCGACGCGAGCGTAAACTCACCGGAGCGGGCAAACCCGGCCGGATTCGAGAAGAAGCTGTTGTACCCTCGGGCGGTGGCGGTGAACGAGCCCCCGCGTCCCATCACGACAGGATTCTCCGGCGTGAACGGATCGAGCGGGCTTGAGGATAGTGTCGTCGCAACGGCAAGAAGCGCGATGGCAATCGTCAGTGTCCGCAAACGGATCTCCCCATGTCATTGATCATCGGCACCGAGTTCTAAAACCTCCACCGCAAGTATAGCGCGATGTGGCTCGTTTTCCATCCGACTGCGTGCGGGGCTATGGCGATCCGTTATCGCGGGGCGGGCGCCCCGCGGATCAGCCGCTCAGCGCTGCCTGTGCCCGTTGTCGCCCCTGAATAGCGGCGGTCAGGTTCGGATTGAGCTGCAGTGCGCGATCGTACGCGGCGAGCGCCCCACGCCAGTCGGCGAGCTGCTCGCGGACGAACCCCAAACGCGCCCAGCGCGTCGCATTGCGCGAGTTGTGAAACACCGACGTCGTCAGCGCGATGTCGGCTCGATGATACTCGCCGAAACGGGCGAGCACCTCTCCCATCGCGTAGTACGCCCAGTCGATGTAGCTGCCCGACGGCGCGACCCGGACGTAACGCTCGAGATAGTCGAGTGCTTCCAGGTCGTTGCGCATCGCAAAGTGCGCCTCGGCTACGATCTGGAGAATGCGCGACTCAAACTGGTTGATCCGTAACGCACGCAGCCCGTAGTCAACCGCATCGGCGTGCCGCCCGAGCGCGTTGAGCGCCCATCCAAGAACGACGTACGACTCGATATTGTTCGGACCAGCCTCGATCTCGATCAGGGTGATCCGCACCGCCTCCGCGAAGTTGCCGTCCCGATACGCCTGGAGCGCGTCGAGCGGTTCGGCCTGCGCAAAGAGAGGCATTCCCACGGCACACGCGAGTGCGGCGATCAACACGCCGCGAAACACAACCGTTCGCATCACGACTCTCCTTTCACCGCATCGCCACCGGGCATCCGGCACGATCCGTTGAGGCGGCATCCGCTCTGCATGATCAGGTCGGGGCTGTCGATGTTTCCGGTGATCCGCGCCGAGGAGAACAGCTCGATCCGGTCGATCGCGCGAATATCGCCGTGCACGTCGCCCTTCACACTGACCTTGCGCGCGGTGATCGTCGCCTCGACCACCGCACCCGGGTTGACGTAGAGATCGGTCTCAGAGACGACCTCTCCCTTCACCCTGCCCTTGATCAGCAGCGGCTGATCGAAGCGCAACTCGCCCTCGAAGACGACATCCTCGGCGAGGACGGTTTGGAGCGTCGATTCGTCGATGGCGCGAATCCTCATATCAGACATCGAGACCGATCGTATGGCTCCTTCACTCCGCTGTCAAGTCGTCCGACAGAGCGGCCATGAGGCGCGACAGCGATTCGAGCAGTCGTTCGCGCATCTGTCGGGTATACGGATTGCGCTGCTGGAGATCGACGAAGAGCTGGTACGGATCGTTACACGTCTGCTCGACCACCTCGAGCAGCTTCCTGTACCCGACGGTCGCAATCGGGCTCGCCTCCACTCCCATGTCGGCAAGAAGCCGGCCGAGCAGGTGCGTAACCCCCTGGGTCATCGCCGCCGCCCGGTCGTGCTCATCTGCGCTCATGTCGATCACGCGAAGCCCGATGCCGCCGAAGAACCCGCGAAACCGCTCAACGATCTCGACGGGACCGCGCATCGGGGTGTAGACGAACGGGAGCCCGCCGACGCCGTTCGGCGCAGAGTCGGGACCGAACATCGGGTGCGTGCCAATGACCGGATTGTGCTCAGGGACGATTCTCATCATTGCTTCGGTCGGTTCGACCTTGACCGAGCAGGTGTCCATCACGGTCACCCGGGAGCCCAGGTGCGGTACGAGCGCGTGCAGCGCGTCGTCAACCGCGCTGATCGCGACGCAGAGCATAACCGCATCGCACGCTCCGATATCGGCGAGCGAACCGGCGACGCAGCCGTCCGGAGCCTCACGCGGCGTCCGGCTATACGTGATCACCCGCGCGTGCTGCGCGAGCGCGGTGGCCCAGAAGCGACCGAATCGCCCCGTTCCGAATATCCCGATGGTCATCGCGCATCAGAATAGCGATCCGAATGGGTTCTGCAAAGGCATGAAGCCGACGCGCGCTTTGCACAGCCGCGCGCTTTGCACAGCCGCGCGCGTGCGTTAGTATCACAGGGGGAGCACATATGGATTTTCTTGAGACGGTTCGTACGCAGGCGCGGCAGCTCGCGCGGCAGCTCGTTCTGCCCGAAGGTACCGAGCCGCGGACGCTGCGCGCCGCGCGGATACTCGTGGATGAGCGGCTGGCGGGGTCGGTAACGCTGCTTGGCAACGAAGAGGCTGTCAGGTCGGCGGCGGCGACCGAGGGCGTCGATCTGGCCGGGCTTTCGATCATCGATCCGGCGGGGTCAGAGTCGAGACAGCGCTATGCGAACGAGTATTACGAGCTGCGCAAACACAAGGGCATGACCGACGAGCAGGCGTACGC
>RECL01000128.1 GCA_007694025.1 Spirochaetaceae bacterium | reverse complement strand
TCGAGATCTGCTTCAGATGCGCGTAGACGGCCCGTGATCCCGATCGACCAATAATGTCGCCAAGGATCAGGGCCGTCAGTGCCGTCGCCACTATCGAGCGTACTCCACTATACGCGTTTCCCGGATCATCGTGACCTTGATCCGTCCCGGGTAGCGCAGCTGCGTTTCGATCCGGCGCGCGATCTCCTTCGCGATCTCTTTCGCGCCGTCGTCGCTCACCTGCTCGTGGTTGACCATGATCCGAAGCTCGCGTCCGGCCTGGATCGCGTACGCCTTCTCAACTCCGGAGAAATCCTCAGCGATCTTCTCCAGGTTCTCAAGCCGCTTGATGTAGTTGTCGAGCGTCTCCCTGCGCGCCCCAGGTCGGCTCGCGCTGAGCGCGTCGGCGATCTGAACGATCACCGATTCGATACAGCTGTGCGGCACGTCGCCGTGGTGCGCGGCCAGGCAGTTGACCACGCGATCGTCCTCGTCGATGCGCTTGACCAGCTCAACGCCGAGTTCGACGTGGTTCGTGTCGCCGTCGCTCTCGATTCCCTTGCCTACGTCGTGCAACAGACCGCCCCTGCGCGCGATCGTCGGGTCAGCACCGAGCTCCGCGGCGAGCATGCCGGCAAGGATCGCGACCTCCTTGCTGTGCTGGAGCACGTTCTGACCGTAACTCGTGCGGTACTGCAACCGCCCGATGCCACGAACGCCCTCCGGTTTCATCTGATGCAGACCGAGTTCGAACAGGACCTTTTCGCCTTCGTCGTAGATCGACTGCGACACTTCCTGCGTGATCTTCTGCACGACTTCTTCGATCCGCGTCGGGTGAATCCTGCCGTCGGTGATCAGCCGTTCAAGGCTCCGTCGGGCGATCTCTTTCCGGACCGGATCGAAGCACGACACGACGACCGCCTCAGGCGTATCGTCGATGATGATGTCGACACCCGTCAGCGTTTCGAGCGTACGGATGTTCCGGCCCTCACGGCCGATGATCCGCCCCTTCATTTCGTCGTTCGGCAACGCGACCGACGCTACGGTGACTTCGGCGTTCACCTCGCTCGCCATCCGCTGGATGGTCGACACAAGAATTTCGCGCCCCCGCCGATCGGCGGTGACCGTCGCCTCCTGCTCGATCTTGTTCACGAGCGACTGCGCCTCTTTGCGCGCGTCGTTTTCGAGCGTTTCGATCAGCTGACGACGCGCGTCGTCTGCCGTGAGGCCCGATATTCGCTCGAGCTCGTTCTTGGCGGTCACCTCCTGTTCGGCAACCACCTTCTCCCTTCGTTCGATTTCGCGTTCGCGTTCAGCAAACGCTCCCTGCTGTCGTTCAACGCCCGCTAGTTTCTGGTCTAGGTTTTCTTCCTTCTGGAGTAGTCGCTTCTCGAAACGCTGCAGCTCGAGCCGTTCCTCACGGAACGCCTTCTCCTGCTCGTTGCGTTCGTTAAGCAGTTCATCCTTTGTCTCAAGAATCAGCTCCTTCTTGAGCGCCTCCGCTTCTTTTACCGCATCTCTCTTGAGCCGCTCGGCGCGTTGCTCCGTGGCGGACAGTTGAAACCTGGCATATAACCAACGTAGTAGCCAACCTAGTAGTAACCCAGCGAGCGGAAGGACGATCCAAAGCACCAGCTCCATCAGTTCCCTCCACTACTATATGTAATGCAACAAAATAGCGTGATGATCCGGCTTTGTCAACTGACGTTTTGGTGGAGTTTTTGGTGATTAAAAGCGCTTTGAGCACTCCGTGACGGTCGACCTTTGCAGACGATCGACCGGTTTACCGAGTGCGCGCGTGCGGGGTAGTATGACGCGTGGCACGACGAACAGACGACGACCTGATTCTCAACAACCAAGTGGAGGCCCAGCTCCTGTCGGCGCTCCTCACCGAAGAGGGCATCCCGCACTTCCTCAGATCGTTTCACGACTCCGCGTACGACGGAATCTTCCAGACTCAGTTCGGCTGGGGGCGCCTCGAATCGGATCCGCGCCACCACGATCGGGTGATTGAGCTTCTGTCTGCGCTCCGACACGAGTCGTCAAACCGCTGACCACCCGCCGATATCCGGCAGAAAGTCGGTGTCTTCACACCGGCGCCGAAGATTTCGATGAAATTTGTGTTAAAATTCGGTCGGTGGCCGACCGAATTGCTGACCAAGTCGGCCGGGATGAGTACTATGCCGGAGACGTATGAACCACCTCACGATGCTCGAGCATACGAGCGTACATATCCTGCGCGAAGCGTACGCAAGCTTTCGTGAGCTCGGAATGCTCTGGTCGATCGGCAAGGACTCGACGGTGCTGCTGTGGCTCGCCCGAAAAGCGTTCTTCGGGCACGTCCCGTTTCCGCTGATCCACGTCGATACCGGATACAAGATCCCTGAGATGATCGAGTACCGCGACCGCCTCACGCAGGAGTGGGGACTGAACATGGTTGTCGGACAGAATGAGGCCGCGCTCGCCGCCGGCGATACGTTTCCCGACGGCAAGCTGACCAGGATTCAGTGCTGCGCAACGCTGAAGACCGCGGCACTGCGCGCGACGCTCGACGGAACCGGTCCCCGAAAGGTCTGGAATCATCAGCGCAACGGATACGAGCGCGATACGAGCGGCAAGCCGTTCACCGGCGTCATCGCGGGCGTACGCGCCGACGAGGAGGGTTCGCGCAGCAAGGAGCGCTACTTCTCGCCTAGAGACAAGAAGAACGACTGGAACATCGGCGATCAGCCGCCCGAGTTCTGGAACCAGTACAAGACCGACTTCGCGCCCGGTACACACGTGCGCATCCATCCCCTGCTCGACTGGACCGAACTCAATATCTGGGAGTACATCGAGCAGGAGCAGATTCCGACGGTCAGCCTCTACTTCAACCAGGGCGATGGACGCCGCTATCGGTCGCTTGGCTGCGCGCCGTGCACGTTTCCGATCGAAAGCGAAGCCAGAAACCCCGCAGAGATCATCGACGAACTGCGAAGCGGCCAGCTGCGCAACGTCGCCGAACGCAGCGGCCGCGCGCAGGACGCCGAAGACGGCGGGCTCGAAACGCTGCGGAAATCGGGATACATGTAGGTGTCGGTATGAACGAACAGACAGCAGCGACCGCGCCGCGTTCAGCAACCGCACCATCGCTGTCGGTGGCGCGCGCGCAGATGCAGATCGTCATCGTCGGCCACGTCGACCACGGCAAGAGCACGATCGTCGGACGGCTTCTTGCCGACACCGGTTCGCTGCCGAACGGGAAGCTCGACGCGGTGCGCGCCGACTGCGCGCGCACCTCCAAGCCGTTCGAGTACGCATTTCTCATCGACGCATTGAAGGATGAGCAGGCGCAGGGGATCACGATCGATTCGGCGCGCGTCTTCTTCAAGAGCGCGATTCGCGACTACATCATCATCGACGCTCCCGGCCACATCGAGTTTCTGAAGAACATGGTCACCGGTGCCAGCCGCGCGGAGGTTGCCTTTCTGGTGATCGATGCGAACGAAGGCATCCAGGAGAACAGCCGTCGCCACGGCTACCTGCTGTCGATGCTCGGCGTCCATCGCCTGTCGGTCGTCGTCAACAAGATGGACCTGGTCGACTACGACGCGAAGACGTACCGAAGGATCGTCCGGCGGTACCGCAGGTTCCTCAGAAGCATCTCCATCGACGCCGACGAGGTCGAGTTCATCCCGGTCAGCGGTATCAACGGTGACAACATCGTCGCTCGCACCGACAAGATGCCGTGGTACACCGGCAGAACCGTTGTCGAACAGCTCGACTCGTTCGCGAAGCAGGAATCGGTTGCATCGCTTCCGCTTCGCATCCCGGTCCAGGACGTGTACAAGTTCACCCGATTCGGTGATTCGCGCAGGATCGTCGTGGGAACGATCGCGACCGGATCATTGGCCGTCGGCGATGAGGTCGTCTTCTATCCGTCGGGCAAGCGGAGCACGGTTGCGAGCATCGAGTCGTTCGCGACCGATCCTCCTACGCGTGCCGAAGCACCCGCGGCAGTCGGGTTCACGCTCACCGAACAGATCTACGTGACCCGGGGCCAGGTCGCGGTGCGCGCGCACGAGCGCCCGCCACAGATCGCGAACCGGCTGCGTGTGAACCTCTTCTGGCTCGGCCGCGAACCGATGCTTCCCGACCGCGATTATCTGTTTCGCACCGGAACGTCGCGCCACTCGGTACGTATCCACCGTGTGGAGCGGGTTCTCAACGCGTCAAACCTCCGCACGAGCCGGCGCAAGCGCGAGATCGAGCGGCACGAAGTCGCCGAAGTCGAACTCGTCTTCGACACCGATATCGCGTTCGATCCGGTCGCGGAGCTTCCGTACACGAGCAGGTTCGTGATCGTCGATGACTACGAGATCCGTGGTGGCGGGATCATCCGCGGAAAGGCCGACGACGCCGACGGCTGGATCCGGGAGAACGTACGGCTGCGTAACTTCGCGTGGGATCGTAGCCTGATATCGCCAGTCGACCGTGCCGAGCGGTATAACCAGATCGCGACGCTTGTGGTGATCAACGGAACCGATCAGGCGCGCACGCGCGACATGGCGCACCGGCTTGAGCAGCGGCTCTTTCAGGACGGGAAGCTGTCGTATTCGCTCTACGTCGGGAACGTTGAGCGTGGCGTGAGCGCCGACATCCAGGAGGTTCCGGTAAGCCGCGATGAGCACGTGCGACGGCTCGGCGAAGTAGCGCATCTGTTTCTGGACGCCGGGTTGATCCTGATCGTCTCCGGCGTATCGTTTCGCCCCGCCGACCTGGACGTGCTGCGCGTCCCGGTGAACCCCGACGCGATCGTCACCGTCCACGTCGGAAACACCGACCACGACCGCACGACGTACGACGTTGTTGTCGATGACAACGATCCGGTCGCCGCGGTCGACCAGATCAAGCAGCGGCTGCGCCGTAACGGCGCGATCTTCAGTCCGCAGTAGGAGCCGTTGTGACCGCGCACTATTCGCTTCGATGCCTTCAGACGGGGACCGAGTTCGACGACGCCGACCTTCCGCTGTCGAACCCGCGCGCAACCAGGCCCGCTTTCCTGCGCGCTATGTACCGCCAGAAGCTGTTCGCCCCCGACACATTCGACCGCGGACTCTACCGCTTCCTTGACTGGTTGCCGATCAGGCGCACGCTTGAAGGTTCAAGCGCTCCGGTGACCTACCAGAGTTCCGCCCTTGCCGCGCACCTGGGGTTGGAACGGCTGTTCATCACGTTCTCAGGGTACTGGCCCGAGCGCGATGTGCGGATGCTTACCGGTACGTTCAAGGAGTGCGAGGCGTTCAGCGTCTGCGCGCGGATCCCGGCGGATTACCGGCGCACGCTCGTTGTTGCGTCGGCCGGCAACACCGCCCGAGCGTTCATCCGGGTCTGCTCGTGCAACGACATCCCCCTGCTCGTCGTCGTCCCGGAGGCGAACCTGGGCGCGATCTGGTCGCTTGGGCCGGTTGGCCCGACCGTCCGCGTGATCGCCGCGGGTGGCGACTCCGACTACTCCGACGCGATCGCGCTCGCCTCGACGATCGCGAGCCTGCCCGGCTTCGTCACCGAAGGCGGCGCGCAGAACGTCGCCCGACGCGACGGCATGGGCACCACGGTGCTGTCTGCGGTCGACGCGATCGGAGAGATCCCCGACCACTACTTCCAGGCGGTCGGGAGCGGTACCGGAGCAATTGCCGCGTGGGAGGCGAATCTTCGGCTTGCCGACACCGGCGCGTACGGCGACCGGAAGATGCGACTGCACGTGAGTCAGAACGCGCCGTTCACACCCATCCACGACGCGTGGACGCGCAGGTCTCCGCAGATCCTGCCGATCGACGAGAGCGTGGCGCGCCGCCAGATCGGGAAGATCAGGGCGAAGGTGCTTGCGAACCGCAACCCGCCGTACGGGGTGATGGGGGGGCTCTACGATGCGCTCGTCGACACCGGCGGTACGACCGGCGTCGTGACCAATCGTGCGGCGGACTCGGCGGCGCGGCTCTTCGCTCGACTCGAAGGCGTGGATGTTGAGCCCGCTGCGTCGGTCGCGGTCGCGCATCTGATCGCGGCGGTCCGGGCCGGCCAGGTCGGGCCGGATCAGATCGTGATGCTGAACGTCACCGGCGGCGGCTTCGCGCGAATCCTCGCGGCAGAGGATGTCCGGCAGGTACGGCCCGATGCTACTATTACCAGAGCGCAGTTCGACCCATCAACGGTCGAATACATCGTGAAGGGACTTTTCTAGGAGAAACTATGGTTGAGGAACAGACGGCGGTCGAGACCGCTCATCGCGACATATTTGCCAAGTGTCGCTCCGACGGCGGGTACTTCGGTATCATGCGCGCGCAGAACGATCACTACTTCACGCGGCCGACGCTGCCGCCGATACCGGGGCGCCGGATGGAGTACGACGGCAGCGAAACGGTGATGTGGAGCGTCAATAACTACCTCGGGCTCGCCGATAGCGTCGAGGTCAAACAGGCCGCTCTGGACGCGGTCAGCGAATACGGAGTCAGCGCGCCGATGGGGTCGCGGATGATGACCGGCAACACGCCGTTTCATCAGTCGCTGGAGGCGGAACTTGCAGAGTTCACGCAGAAGGAGGCCGCGTTCCTGTTCAACTACGGCTACCTGGGCGTGATCGGGACGATCCAGTCGCTCGTTGGACCCGACGACACGATTGTGATGGACAAGCTCGCGCACGCGTGCATCGTCGACGGAGCCTTCCTGTCGAGAGGTCAGCTGCGCGTGTTCAAGCACAACAACGCCGACAGCCTCGAAAGCGTCCTGAAGCACGTCAACAAGAGTCGCAAGGGCGGCGTGTTGATCCTGACCGAAGGCGTCTACGGGATGACCGGTGACCTGGCGGCTCTGCCGGAAATCACCGCGCTCGCGCGCCAGTACGACGCGCGCCTCTACGTCGACGACGCGCACGGCTGGGGCGTGATGGGCGAGCACGGTCGCGGCACCGCCGATCACCACGGGGTCCAGGACGCGGTTGACATCTACTTTGGCACGTTCGCGAAGGCGTTCGCGTCGATCGGCGGCTTCTCAGCGGCGAGTTCCGACGTGATCGAGTGGATCACGTACAACGCGCGCACGCAGGTGTTCGCGAAGAGTCTGCCGATGGTCTACGTCCAGAGCCTGCGCAAAACGCTCGAACTCGTGCGCGCGGGCGACGATCGGCGCGCGCGCATGTGGGAGAACTCGCGTGCGCTCAAAGCGGGGCTCGCCAACCTGGGCTACTTCGTCGGTCCCGGCGAGGCGCCGATCTGCTCGGTTTTCATCCCGGTAAAGGACGAGACGGTAGAAACTGTCGGGGTCCGAACCGTCGGGTACCTGCGTAAGCGCGGCGTCTTCGTCACCGCGATCACCTACCCCGTGATCCCGCTCGGCCTGTGCATGTTCCGGATGATACCGACCGCCGAGCACCGGCAGGAGGACATCGACTTCACCGTCGACGCGTTCCGCGCGATGCGCGACGAACTCGGCGTCGACGTACAGATCGCAGGAGAAGACCTGACCAAAGTGCGGAAGGTGTTCGGCCAGTGACGCGCCCCGCCGACCGCGAGCTTGAGCGGATGAACCGGGAGGCCTCCGCGATGGAGCCCCCCGACATGCTCGCCTGGGCCGGCGAAGAGTTTGGCGGCGGTGCCGTGGTCGCGTCGAGCCTGGGGGCTGAGGACCAGGTCCTCACGCACATGATCGCCGAGCGCAGTCTCGCGCTGCGCGTGTTCACGCTCGACACCGGTCGGCTCTTCCCCGAATCGTACGATCTGATCGAACGGACGCGCGAACAGCTCGGCGTCCCGATCGAGGTGTTCTTCCCCGATCCGTCTGCGGTCGAGACGATGGTTCGCGAAGAAGGCGTCAACCTCTTCTACCGCAGCGTCGAGCTACGCAAGCGATGCTGCGGCGTGCGGAAGGTCGAGCCGCTTCGCCGCGCGCTGTCGGGCGCTTCACTGTGGATTGTCGGCCTGCGCAGCGACCAGTCGCCGACTCGGCAGGCGGTGGAGACGCTCGAGTGGGACGACGCGAACGGCCTGCTGAAACTCAGCCCGCTCGCGCGCTGGAGCGCCGAAGACGTCTGGGCCTACATCAGGGCGCACGACGTGCCCTACCATCCGCTTCACGACCGCGGGTTTCCGTCCATAGGCTGCGCCCCGTGCACGCGCGCGGTCGCCCCCGGCGAAGACCCGCGCGCGGGCCGCTGGTGGTGGGAGCGCCCCGACCAGAAGGAGTGCGGGCTCCATCAGCCGACGGAGGCCGCCCCGCGCGTTTCGGTCGACCGCTTCTCTACCTGACTCGCGCCAGGCCGAGCATCCTGATCATCCACGCGGGAAGCGACGTGTCGGCGGGGCGCCGCGTGAGATCCAGGCTCAGCCCCAGGCGCTTCATGATCGGAACACGGTGCGTCTCCACAAACTCGATCAGTGTGGCGTCCGGGTCTTCGACGTAGCTGAACCTGCCGGCGGCGCTGCCCATTCCGAACGACTGTCCGCTGTCGACGGTGAACGCGTGCCCTGCGTGCGCGCACGCGGCTGCCAGATCGTTCATCCCGCGAACGTCGAAGCAGAGGTGGATGAAGCCAAGGTCGCCCCAGAACCTGCCGTCGAACACCGCCGGACCGGCCGGCGAAAGCGGCTGCACAAGCTCAATCGTGCTCGTGCCCATCAGCTTCGAAAACGGACCGACGCGCGGCTTCGCGTGCGTCAGAAGCACCCTGCGGTATTCGCCGTCGCCGCCGTCGAGTGGCGCAAGGTCGGCGAAGACTCCCCTCGAATCGCTGAGCACCGTGTCGTAGCCGAGTACGTCACGGTAGAGCGGCATCGCCCGCTCGATGTCGGAAGAGCCGACGATGGCTCCGGCGACCCCACCGACGACCGCCGGGCGGCCGAACCACTCGGACGCGGGGGCGATCTGAAACAGGTTGCCGTACGGGTCTCGGACAAAGAACCGGCGCGCGCCGTCGGGACCTTCGGTCGGATCACCGAGTACATCCGCGTTCAGGTCCGACAGCGCGGCGAACGCGGCGTCGACGTCGCGGCTCTTCATCACGCCGGCCAGGATTCCCCGGTCGCCGAGCCGCGGAGCGCGCGCTGGCGGCTCGGGATCGCGACTGGTAAACTGCCAGATCTCAAAGCCCGCGCCTCCGCTCAGGTTCAGCGCCAATACCGCGTTGCGGCTATGGACGGCGTTTCCCGTGTAGCGCGTCATCAGCGGAGCTTCGGCTTCGTCCTGGAAGACCGGGACGTCCATGCCGAACGCCGCGCGGTACCACCGCCACGCGTCGGCGACGTCGCGCACGCCGATCCCCAGCTGCTGAATCCCGCTGATCGTGTAGCTCATCGTTTGCCTCCAAGTCCGATCTCATCGCGGACAACGCGTAGCTGCTCTATCGTGTAGTCGAGCTGCTCGCGCGTGTGCGCCGCGCTGACCTGCATCCTGATCCGTGCAGCGCCCTTCGGTACGACCGGGAACGAGAAGCCGATGACGTAGACGCCGAGTTCGAGCAGCCGATCGGCCACCCGATGCGCAAGCGCCGCGTCTCCGAGCATGATCGGGACGATCGGGTGCTCACCGTCGGGAACGTCGAGCCCCAGGCGCTTGATCTCAGCCCTGAAGTAGCGCGTATTCTCCGCCAGCCGGTCGCGCAGGCGCGTGTCGGCTTCCAGGAGGTCGAGCGCCGCAAGGCTCGCCGCTACGATGTTGGGCGCGACGCTGTTCGAAAACAGGTAGGGCCGCGACCGCTGGCGCAGGAGCGC
>RECL01000199.1 GCA_007694025.1 Spirochaetaceae bacterium | reverse complement strand
TACACCGACGTCGACGTCTGGGTTGACTTCATCAACAATTCCGGCACCACGCTCAGGCGACCCGCGTTCTGGGACGGTGGGCGCACGTGGCGTATCCGGTTCGCGTCGCCCGCACCCGGAACGTGGAGCTGGAAGGCCGACGCGTCGGTTGTCGATCCGGGGCTGCGCGGTGTCACCGGTGAGGTCGTATGCGACGCGGGCGGTGGAACGCCCCCGGGCGGTGAGGCTGCCTCGGGCCGCGATACCACCCCGGGCCGGCGTGATGCCGGCGCGGCGAACCGCTTCTACCGCCACGGCTTCTGGCGGATGTCACCCCGTGGGCGAAGCCTCGTCCACGCCGACGGCTACCCCGCGATCCTGTGCGGCGATACCGTATGGAGCCTTCCGTGGCGTGCGACCGAAGAGCAGGCCAGGGTCTACGCCGCGGACCGGCACGCGAAGGGGTTCAACGCCGCGCTCCTGATGAGCGTCCAGCCCGACATGGAGGCAGTCGGTCCGCGCGACCGCACCGCCGACGAAGGCTTCGACGTCGCGTTCGAAGATCTGCCGTCTGGCCACCTGAACCAGCTCAACCCGACCTACTTCCACTACCTGGACCGGCTCGTTTCGATCCTGGTCGACCACGAGATCGTCCCGGTCTGGCAGCCGGTCTTCTTCGGCTTCGGCTGGAAGGGGAAACGGGTCGCCGGGCCCGTACTTCCGCCGCCCGAGTACGCGCGCTACTGCCGCTACCTGGTCGCTCGCTACGGGGCGCGTCCGGCGATCTGGCTGGTCGGTGGCGACGGTTCGGGGTACGAGCCGCAGGTCGCCGCCGGAGGAGAGGCGGTTGAGCGGTGGGACGCGTACGCGCAGCCGACCGGCATCCACTACCGGCCGCATGCCGACAACCGGGCCAGCCAGGATGCATCGTGGCTCGATTTCCAGTGGTGTCAGACCGGTCACACCGGAGAGCATCTCCCGGAGCGCGTCGCCGACATGTGGCGCAACGCCCCGGTCAAGGCGATCGCGAACGGTGAGCCCACCTACGAGAACGGCGTCGAGCGGGGCCGCGGCGCCGGCTGGTGGCAGGGTCACGAGGCGTGGAGCAATCTGCTGTCGGGCGGCACGATGGGCGTCGTCTACGGAGCCGGGAGCATGTGGCAGTGGCGACTGCACGCCGATGAGCCCGGGCACGCCGAGTACTTTCTGGCTACGGGGGCGGGGTGGCGCGAAGCGCTCGACTTCGAAGGCTCGACCTATGTTGGCCTGGTGGCGAAGATCCTTGAGGGCCTGCCTACCACCGACATCGAGCCCAACTGGGATCAGGCGATCAGCCGGCGCGGGCTGCTTGATCCCGGCCGGCTCTACATCGCGTACCTCAGTAACGGTGGTGAGATAACGGTGCTCGGTGACAAGGTTCCGCTTGGCTACCGGATCGTCGACCCACGAACCGGGGAGACTGTCCGGTCGGGCAGTCGGGCGCCCGCCGGCGGCGGGTGCGTTGAGCGGACCGTGCAGACCGGTGCGGGGCCGCGCGTCGTGATCTTCCAGGACGAGTAGACCGAAGGGAGGAGCCATGCTTCGTCACGTTGTGCTGTTCGAGTTCGCCGACGACACTACCGGGGAGACGATAAACGAGATCTTCGCCGGCTTCCGCACGCTCGTCGCGAAGCTGCCTGGCGCGATCCGCGTGAGTGCCGGAGAGAACACCAGCCCAGAGCCGCTCGACAAGGGGTTCAGACACGGGTTCGTGATGGACTTCGAGTCTGCCTCCGCGCGCGACGCGTATCTCGCGCACCACGATCACGTCGCGTTCGCCGAAGGCAGGGTGATCCCCGCGCTCAAGGCGGGACTCGATTCGATTGTCGTGTTTGATTACGAAGTGGCGGAGTAGCCGATGAAAGTCATGATCCTCGGTGGAACCGGTACCATCAGCGAGCCGATCACGCGTAAGCTCGTCGAGCGCGGCGACGAGGTGTACGTGTACAATCGCGGCAGGCGGTCGGATGCTCCGGCGGGAGCGCGGGTCGTCACCGGTGACCGCCACGACACCGCCGGCTTTCGCGCCGCGATGCACGCGCACGCGCCGTACGACTGCGTGATCGACATGATCTGCTTCACGCCGGAGGACGCGACGACCGATGTGAACGTCTTCGCCGGCAAGACCAGGCAACTCATTTTCTGCAGTACCGTGGACGTGCACCGCAAGGATTGCCTGACCGGCTACCTGGCGCTGCCGGCGAGCGAGCGAACCGAGTTCACGCCGTGGCCGTCGTTCACGTACGCGGTCAACAAGGTGAAGTGTGAACAGATCTTCCACGCCGCACACGATCGCGGTGATTTCACCGTCACGGTGATCCGTCCCGGGCTGACCTATCGCGAAGGTGGGGCTCCGCTTCATCCTTTTCGTGGCGGAACGTGGCATCTGGACCGGCTGCTGAAGGGAAAGCCGGTCATCCTGCACGGCGACGGAACGTCGCTGTGGACCGCGTGCCACAGCGACGACGTATCGACCGCGTTCGTGAACGCGATCGGAAACGACGCTGCTCTCGGGAACGGCTACATCGTCGCAGCTGAGCGGTGGATGAGCTGGCAGTATTACTGGCGCGTCGCTGCAGACGCCCTCGGGGCACCGTCGCCAACGTTCGTTCACATCCCGGCCGACGTCCTCGAGCGTCTGGCGCCGACGCTCTCGAGCTGGATACCACCGCACTTCCAGTTCCATGCGATCTTCGACGTATCGGCTGCGAAGCGCGACCTGGGATTCGCGCCGACGATCAGCTGGGAAGCGGGTTGCCGGCGGTGCATCGACTGGCTCAACGCGCGCGGCGCGATCGAGAGCTCGGATGCGCATCCGGAGTACGACACCCTGGTCGGCGCCTGGGAGGCATCGATCGAATCGATGGAAGTGCGGCTCGCGGGGATCGCAGGATTGTAGAGCGACGACCGAACCAATCACAGCAAGGAGAACAGATGAGCACGACCTTTACTCCATCAGCCCCTTCGGTGCCGACCTACGACCGGTTCGAGGTCGAGGTACACCCGGCCCAACCGTTGCCTGCGAATCCGTTCACCGACGCGAGGCTCCGCGCGACCGTGACGACGCCCGTCGGGCAGACGTGGCGAGTCGAGGGCTTCTGCGACTCCGACGACGGATCGCTCTACCGACTGCGCGTGATGCCGACCGATCCCGGCGAGTATCGCGTCGATCTGCGGTTCGAGCGCGGCGCGACCGCGGGCGGTCGGCCATTGGCAGCGGTGGCGCCGGAGACTTCGACGCTGTTGTTCACCGCCACCGCGTCCAAGCACCCCGGAGTCGTCCGGCTTGATCCGGAGCACCGTGAGCACTTCGTCTTTTCGGGCAGCGGCGAGCACTACTACTGGAACGGCACCACCGCGTACTACCTGATGGGGTACACCGACGAGTCGGTGATCGACGCGTCGCTCGCGCGGCTCGCGCGGAAGAGGGTCAATCGCGCCCGCGTCATGCTCTACGGTCGGCAGTACGATCGCCCGTGGGGGCAGCCTGTCGTCCAGAGCGACGCGTTCTCAATGTGCCTCAATCCGTGGCCCGCGCGCTTTCCTGACGACCCGACGTTGCCCGAGTTCGACCTGACCCGGTTCAACGTCGAGTACTGGCGCAAGTACGAGCGGATGCTCGCCGCCGCCGATCGGCACGGCGTGCAGATCTCGGTCTGCTTCTTCATCGGCGCGCAGCAACTCGCTGTTCCGTTCGCGATGTGGAGCGAAGATGAGGTCCGCTACTACCGGTACGCGATCGCGCGGTTGGCGGCGTTTGCGAACGTGACGTGGGACATCGGCAACGAGCACGACTTCCACCGCGACAACCGCTTCTGGGTGATGGCGATCGGAAGCGAACTCACCCGGCACGACCCGTACCGCCATCTGTGCGGCGTGCACAACAAGCCGTACTACGACCGCGCCGGTGGATCGCTCACGCTGCAGCTACACCAGAAGTGGGACGCGGGTCTCTCCCGCGAGCTCGACGCGATGCGCCGAAGCCAGCGCGACGCGGGCCACGAGCTGCCGCAGATCATCGAAGAGTTCGGGTACGAAGAGTTATGGGAGCAGTTCCCCGGTCACCGGTCGGCGGAAACACGGCGACGCGTCTGCTGGGAGATCGCGATGGCCGGCTGCTACCAGACAAACGGTGAGACCGCCCGTACCGGAACCGGCGTAGCCCCCGATACCGGCGGCGGTTGGGTCACCGGTCGTGGCGATGAGACGATGGCGATGTTCGATCGGGTGGCTCCGATGGTCGACTTTTTCACGTCGTTCGAGTGGTGGCGCGCCACCCCCGACTCGGCGGCTATCGTGGATTACGAACCCGGCACCGCCGACGGTGTCGAGTACTACTACGGCGACGGACGCCCGGCCACCGATCTGTCTGCGCAGGCGCTCGTCGGTCCCGACAGCTGCGTCGTCTACCTGCCCTACGGCGGACGGGCGCGCGTGAAGCTCCCCGCCCGGTCCGGCGGCGCGCGTGATGGCGCTGCGTGGTCGGCGATCTCATTCGATCCGCGCACCGGCGCGCGCACCGTGCTCGCTCCTGTGGAGTCGTCGACCTGGATGACACCGTGGACCGATGGCCCCGCGGACGCGGTGTACCTGCTGGAGCGTCAGGGAATAGCGCAGAAAATCTGAGAATCCCGCGTATACGACAGCCGATGGGCCGTCGTCGGTCTCCGACAGCGGGTGGTACATTCCGCGCATGTCCGACCTGCTTGCCCGCTGTATCCAGATCACCGGTTCGCGGGTTGCCGCGGACCGGGGCTTCTCGCAGCTACCCCAGCAGAAGCTTCCCACCCGCGGTGGCGCGCGCGCGCGGAACGATCGTGCATCGGTCGATCCACCCCTGGGGGATTCCCGCGTCGCCGCCGATCCCGTAGAGCGCGCCGGCGAGCGCGCCGAGCATGATCGCGCGGCCGCAGTTGTCGCCGCTTGCCATGAGGTTCGCCCGGTTCGCGTCGACGAAGGTCGCGGTGTTGAGCAGGATGTGCACAACGAGCGGAACGGCCATGTGTACGTGGCACGCCGCGCCGAAGGTTTTCGTCGCGCCGCGGTAGTCCAGGCCGCCGATCGCAAGCGCGTCGTCTATGAGCCCGCGCGCCTTTTCGCCCAGGAGACCCTTGTGGCGCTCGATGAGTTCCCGGAGCTTCTGTGCGGTGCGTTCGCCCTCCGGCCGACCCGCTTCGTAGAGGTCGCGAAGGATACGCGCCAGGAATACCGAGTACGCGACTGCATCGTCGTTGTCGTTTGTGATCCGCACCGCGCGATCGACGACGCCATCCAGTTCCTCGCCGCTGTAGAAGCACGCCAGGACCGCCGAGCGGCTGAGCGCTGGCATCTGGTCGTCGTCGGGTCCGACGCCTCCAACCGACTCGCTGACGACGTCGACCAGGCGCATCGCCTCTTCGAGCTCCTCCTTGCTCCACTCCTGCAACCGCAGCGGCGTGCGGATCGTCTCCTTGAGTCCATCGATGTCGGATTCGAAGAAGTAGCGCGCAATGTAGTGCGCGGCGGCCTTGCGTCGGGTCTCCGACAGCGTCGAGTCGGCGTCGATCACGGTGCGTTCGATGGTCTTGCCGATCCGGGCGATGTTGTAGATCGTCTCGCGCATCGGGCTGTCGGCGTACCCGACGTACTCTCCGCCGATCCCGAAGTAGTCGCCGAAGCCGCGGATGTAGCGGCCCGCGTCGAAGCCGTGCTCGTCGATCGATTCGAGCAGCACATAGATGTACTCGCCGTAGTTCGAGCTGTCGCCCGCGCGCTTGCGCGGATGCGCGAAGAACGCCGGCACCCCGGAGTAGTTCGCCTCGTCGGGCTCCAGAAACTCGACCACCCCGTCGTGCGCCTTCGCAATCTGCGACAGCTTGCCCTGAGAGTAGATCCAGTGAACGCCCATCCCCGACGCGTCGGCCACAAGAGTACCCAGGACAGCGTCGCGCACCATCGATGTGTCTGTTACGGTGTTCATACCTCGAAGATACGCATCAGGGCGATCCCCGGCGACGGCGCGCCTGTCAGGGCCGCACAAGGCTGCGGCCGCACAAGGCTGCGGCCGCACAAGGCTGCGGCCGCACAAGGCTACTGGGACAGGATCGAGTTGATGCGCGCCCGGATGTCGGGATCGTCGAGCGTAGAGTCGATCCGGTCGCGGAGCGAAGTGTCGTCGCTGCGCAACGCCATCACAACGTCGACCCACTGGCACGCGCCGCTACCGGGAACGATGTCGCCGTGGAAGAAGCGCTCCGAGATATAGCGTCCGACCAGCCGCTCGGTCGCGACCCCGTCGACCTGGTTCCAGATCAGCTTTGCGATCCCCTGGATATCGTTCTCCACCGCGACCATCTCCGGGTTGTGTGCGTCCAGGCAGTACTCGGTGTAGCTACCCTGCTGGAACGCGATGCGCGCGCGCGCGAACTCGGACGGGTCGAGCTCGCCGCCGTGGTCGGTCTTGCGGACAAAGACGACCGGCTCGAATCCGGCGTACGCCTTCGTCGCGATCGCGCCCACGCGTTCGAGCGCCGGGTTCGGCCACCCTACGTTCAGGATGATCCGCGTGCGGCCGGCCGTGAAGTCGTCCAGCACATCCTGAAACTGGCGTGGTTGGAACGACAGTCCGAGGCCCAGGTGCTCGGCGATCATCGTGATGATGCGAACGCTGATGCCCGCCGATGCGCCGTCCTTCAGGTAGCACCACGGTGGATACGCCAGGTCGTGGCCGACGACGACCGTGTCCGACGCGCCGTGAATGCCGAGCGCGACCGTGAACTCGCTGCCGAACGTCTGGAGTTCCTTGCGAACCTTCGTGTCGTCCGACCCGAGCGACTCGAAGATTCTCTCTTCGGTGACCAGATTGTCCAGGATGTGCCGGCTGCTCTCTGTCACCCGAGCAAACGCGGCATTGAGCTTGCCGAGCTCTCCGATCATCGAGTCGACTTGCGTGTGCTGTTCGGCGACGCGGTGGCGTGCGCTGTCCATGCGATTCGACGCCGATGCGAGCGCGTCGTTCGATACCGCAAGCCCGTCGTTCGCTTCAGCAGCGCGAGCGCTCACCCGCTCCCGCATCTGGGCGAACGATCCGAGTCCCGCAGTGGTCTGTGCGACGCTCTCATTGAGGTCGGCGAGCAGCTCGGCGATGTCGACGGTGAGCGCGCCGCTTCGTTCGGCGAGCGTTTTGACTTCGCCGGCCACGACCTTGAACCCCTTCCCGTGCTCACCCGCGCGCGCCGCCTGGATCGCAGCGTTGAGCGCAAGAAGGTTCGTCAGGCTCGATATATCCTCGATCGCTGCGACGCTTTCGCGGATGCGGTTTGCGACGTCGTTCACACGCTCGAACGCCGCCTGGACCAGCGCGAAGTGCTGACCCATTTCGGCCAGTGTTGCGATGAACGCGTTGATCGTTTCGCGAACGTCGTCGAATGGCTTCGTCGCTCCATGGATCTCGTCGACGGCCTCGTCGATCTGCGAGACAAGCGCCGTGCTGGTCTCTCCGATCTGCGCGAGCTCGCGGTCAAGCGCGTCGCTCGCGCGAGAGTTGGCCTCGTTGCTTCCGACCATCTCACGCGCGAATGCCTTGTTGAGATTCGAGACCGACGCAAGATCCCAGATGCGCGACGAGTACGCGAAGATCGCGCCGGTGAGTCGGTCAAGCGCGCCGGCCAGTGCCGTATGCTCAGATTGATCGATCGAATCTGACGACTCCACTCCGGCATTGTACCATCGATCAGAGGAGTCGTCACGGATCGTTTTTGTGAGCCGGTTCGACCGCCGGCAGGGCTACCGCAGGTCCGACAGCTCGATCGCGAAGGTATACTCCATCTGATCCGGGCGAAGATCGACCCAGAACTCGTACACGTCGCCGTCCTCGTCGACTCCCATGAAGTCATACCGGGTGGGGCCCGCGACCGGGACGAAGAGGCTGAGCGCCTCTCCGGTTCCCAGGATTGTGGTCGCGTCGAGCATGTCGACGCCCCACATGTCCGAGTCGCCCGGTGAGAAGAAGACGTAGTACATGTCGTAGCCGGTGTCGTTGCGAAGGTTCACCAGTGCCAGGCTCGCCAGATCGTACGCGCCGTCGAACAGATCGAACGTGATCTCGATGACCGACTCGCGGCCGTCTCTGATCACGTAGTCCCAGATGATGTACGCGTCGCCGTCGACGTCGATCGCCATGAAGTCGAATGTGTTCGATCGGTCGGGGTAGCTGATGAAGAAGCTGAGGCGCTCGCCGTTGTTGAGCGTCCGCGTCGCCCCCAGAATGTCGGGCCCCCAGTATTCGGAATCACCGGGAGAAAAGAACAGGTAGACAAAGTCGTACCCGGTGCGATTCACGAACGTCACCCGGTTGAGGCTGGCCGCATCGAACGAGTAACTCTGCGTCGCGACAAGCGCGACCAGCGCCGCGGCGAGCCCAAATCTCCTGAGCGTTGTTGTCATATCCTCTCCTGCGATGATTATAGCGAAGCCGCCCACGGAATTCTGCCCCGCAATCTGCTTGCCCCGTCGATCGGCCCAGCCGTATGCTTCGCGCATGAGTTCCAGACTGCTTCTGCTGGTGCTGATGGGAACACTCGCGGCCGGTCCTGCGCTCGCGGGCGACCTGACCGACCCGCTTCGTGCGTCGTTCGATCGACGACAACGGATTAACCGCGTTGGCATGAGCGTGCTGGGCGGCTGGGCCGTCGCGAATATCGCGATCGGTTCGGCGCTCTACTTCGCCGACGTCGGTGATACCGCGTTCCACCAGATGAACGCGATGTGGAATACCGTGAACCTGGGGCTTGCCGCGGCCGGCCTGTTCCAGTCGATCCGAGGCAGCGTGCCCGACTCGCTTTCAGCCGAGATCAGAGCACAGCACAGCATTGAGAAGATCCTGCTCCTGAACGCGGGACTCGACGTCGGGTACATTGCCGCAGGCTTCCTGCTGACGCAGCTTCAGTCGGGCCCGATGGTTGACAGCTACCCAGGCTGGGGCAGGGGGCTGATGCTTCAGGGTGCCTTCCTGCTCGTCTTCGATCTGGCGATGTACGCGGTTCACAGCCGCTCACGACCGTACGAGGCGGCGCTGCCGTAAGGCCGCCGTGAAGACGGCTGCCTGCGACCTGCACGGTCGATGACACTACGCGCTGAACTCGATCCGTCCGCCACGCTCGAACGTTCGCTTTCCGCCGGGCAGCGCGATCCGAGTTGGTACGCCTTTGGGAACCGTCGCGCTGACCGATACGATCGCTCCGTCGCGCCTCCACTCGACGTCGATCCGGCCAGCCGGTGACACGATGCCCCCGCGCGCGTGCGTGAGCCCATCGGTCTGCGGAGCGATATCGATCGTCGCAAAACCGGGCGTGCCCGGGCGCACCCCGAGTACCGTCCTCACGAAGTCGACCGCGGGCCACGAACTCCACGCGTGGCAGTCGCTTCGGCCCGGGAGGTACTCGGCGCAGGTCGACAGGTTGAGTTCACGCATCGCGCGCCACGGACTCAGCACATTCGTGTGGAACGCCTCGTACGCACCGACTTGCTCGAGCGCGCGCGCAAGGTAGAAGCTCTGCATCAGCTTCATCGGTATCAGCCGGTTGTCGAACAGGCGATCGGTGATCCGCGCGATCTGCGGGTCCGTCGCGACCCCCGACAGGATCGCGAGTACCTGGCTGTGCTGAGACAGTCGATCGGCCGTCCGCCCGGGGCCCTCCAGATAGAGCCCGTCGGCGTCGCTCCACGCGGCGTTGCGCACCATCGGAGTGATCCGGTCGACTACGCGATCCCATCGAAGCGCGTCGTCGGGTGAGCCGGCCTCCCGGTG
>RECL01000058.1 GCA_007694025.1 Spirochaetaceae bacterium | reverse complement strand
GCTGCTCGCGCCGGGTTACCTACCCCCGATGTGTTGCTTCTCGGACTTGAACCTGAGGGCAGGGCCTTTTCTATATCACTTGTGAGAAATCCGGGCTATCGTCATCCCGGTTCTCGCTGTCGATCTCGGGGGCGGTGATCTCGGATGTTACGGCAGCAGTGGCAACAGATGCCGAGCGTCGACTCATTGGCGCAGAACGGCAGTATGCGTCCGGCGAACCGCGCGTACCTTGGCGAGTGTAGAGATCACAAGCCTTCCGGGACGGCGTCTCGTCCACAGGGACCGCTGGTCCGCCTCGAAGCCGTCGCTTGACCGCTGCCAGAACCGGGTTCGCTGCCGCGGCGACGGCGATCATCCAGTCAGCCATTGTCTGGCGCCGAAGGTCCATGCCCTTGCGGGCGAACGGTTCTTCGTGCCGGTAGAGCGGAAGCACGTCCTCGAACTCGAAGATCACGATGTGTGCAATGAGTCGTGGCGTGGCGATGCCCTTCGGAATCAGCGCCTGAACCACGCCAGGTCTTCGCTCAAGATCCGGTTCTTTCGCTCAAGGTCCGCGATCCGGTGCGCCGCAGGCCGCACCGGCTCCAACTCGGCTCGAACCTTTGGTTCTCGTCTTGCAGTTGCTCGGCTCTCCAATCGGGATGATCTCGACCAAACCGTCGTCCGGCAGCTCGGTAGCCAGCCGCCGCCAGTCGCAGAGGCTCCGGCAGCTGGGATACCTACGCCGACATAACTCCTTGATCGTCAGACCGGTTTGCTCGGACTCGCTGACCAGCGCGCTCCACTCCATCGCACCCCGTCGTGATGGCCTCACGCGACAAAAGGGAGCGATGGGGTGATGGGCTCGTGCTCGAAGACGAGGACCCGCCGGTGGACGAGTCGAAGGTCGCACTCGACCGCGCGCATCGTGCGAACGAGTTCAGCTACCCGGCGATCGTCGCGGTAGGGATGAGCTTGTGGTGACCTACAAATGGAAGCGCGAGCGGATATGCTTTCGGGAGATTGCAGGGATGTGAGCCGGTCGATGCGCCGCCACCCGCGCTCCCGACCGGCCACCCCGGGTCACCGCGGTGGCGAAGCGATCGCGCTACGGAGCTCTTCCTGCAGCCACTCGGCGGTGTCCAGGAGCGACGGGCCGTCGTGGATCAGGTTGCGGCCGCGGGTGACGTCGGAGACGATGATGACGGGAGGTGTTGATCGGCCCGACCACGGACGCTTTCGCGCTTCGGCTGCGAAGTCGACCGGGAACTCCGGTTCGTGGAAGCCCAGAAAGACGTCGGGAGCCGACCGGTCGATCGCGTCGATGTCCAGGCCCAGATATGAGCCCGGGTTGGCCGCGAAGACCGGACGCCCGCCGGCAATCTCGACGATGTCGTGGATGAAGGTCCTGCCACCGATCGTGCGGACGTGCCGGCCGAACCAGAGTTCGACGTAGACCGACGGGACCGGGTCGCTCCATGCCGCACGGATCGAGGTCGCCCGCGCCATCATCCGCCACGCCAGGTCGCGCCCGCGACTCGTGTCGCCGCAGAGCGCGCCAAGGAGGATCGCCGCGTCGCACACGCCGGCGAAGCTCTCCGGCAGTCCGAGCGCGTAGACCGGGTACCCGTCTTTCGTGAGTTTCAGCGCGAGCGATCGCTGGGCCCCGCCGGTAAGCACGATCAGGTCGGGCGCGAGCGCGTCGAGCACCGAACGATCGGCGGTCAGGTAGTCTCCCGCGACCCGCCGGTCTCCGACGTCGACGTAGCGATCGCAGTAGCACGATACGCCGACCACTCGATCGGCGTACCCCATCGCGAACAGCGCCTCTGTGAAGCCCGAGTTCAGCGACACAATCCGTCGTGGCTCGTCGGGAATCTCGAGCACGGCGTCGATGAGTTCGTTATGGATCTTCATGCGATGTCGCCTCCTTCAGTGTCTCTTCGATGAGCCGGCACGCGTCGCGGTACGGGTGAACGCCGTGGCGCGCAGCGAGCCGGTCGAACCGCGCGCGCAGCGCTTCCTCGTCGCCGAAGAAGTCGCGCGGACATCCGCCCGATTCCTCGTCGAGGATCAGGAGCCGCCCGGCTCGCTCAGCCAGGTCCAGGTTTGCGGCGTTGCCCGTTCCGAACGGGAACGCGCAGAGTACGGTGAGATCGGCTGCGTCGACCAGAGCGGCCGCTCGCGCAACGTCCTGCTCGCCGATCTCAGAGAAGGCCGGCACCTGGACGTACGGCACCGCGAGCGCCTTCCACAGGCGCGCGTCGCTGTCGAGCTCGTGCGCGACCCCGCCGCTCAGCGTGCAGCCGGTACGGTGGAGGAAGCGGCTGATGTTCACGCCGCCTCCGGCGCCGCCGATCACGTGGACCCGCAGGTCGCGCGCCGCGCCTCCGGTTGGAACCGGAGAGACGGTGATGCTCCCGGTGGAGTCATTGCGGCCGACGTGCACCGACGTGTGGTAGCTCGTTTCGATCAGCTCGCCTATAAGGACCTGGTCCGGCGGGCCGGCGGCCCGCACCCGGCCACCGTCCATGAGGACGAGCCTGCGGCAGTACTCGGCCGCGATGTTGAGGTTGTGGAGCGCAACGATCGCGGAGTAGCCCTCTTCGCACAGGTCGCGCACCATCTGCAGGAGCGTCGCTTCGTGGCCGATGTCCAGGCTCGCTGTGGGCTCGTCCAGGAGGATGATCGGGCTCTCCTGCACCAGAATGCGCGCGAAGAGTGCCAGTTGCCGTTCGCCGCCGGACAGCGACGGGAACGACCGGTCGGCCAGGCGCTCGAGCCCGACGTAGCTGAGCGCGCGCATCGCCGCTTCGCGTTCGCGGACTCCCGGTGCCCGGCCCATCCCGACGACCGGGTACGAACCCATCTCGACCACGTCGATCACCGGGAACGGGAACTGGTCGGGCCCGTATTGGCTGAGGTAGCTGATCCGCTTCGCGCGGTCGCGCGCGGAGTACGACTGGATCGGTTTGCCTTCGAGCGTGACCGTCCCCTCGGTCGGCCGGAGATAGCCGATCAGGTTCCGCAGCAGCGTGCTCTTGCCGGCCCCGTTCGGTCCGATGAGTCCGACGAGTTCGCCCGGGTAGAGTTCAATGTCGACGCCGTCGAGCAGGAGCGCGTCGCCGATCCGGTACCGGAGCGCGGCGGCCGACAACACCGCAGCGGTGGCTGAGCGGTCGCTCATACCGAGCCCCTCCGCTGGTAGCGGATGATCAGAAAGATGAAGTACGGTCCGCCGATCACCGCGGTCACGATGCCGGTCTTGATCTCGTGCGGCGCGAACAGCAGACGGGCGACCAGATCGCTCCCGAGCAGGAAGATCGCTCCGGCGAGCGCGGAGAAAGGCAGGAGCGTCCGGTGATTCGGCCCGGTGACCATTCGCACCAGGTGGGGAACCATAAGTCCGATGAACGCGATCGGTCCGGCGATCGCGATTGCCATTGCGGTCAGCATCGACGAGATCACGAGTACGCTCACTTTGATCGCCTCGACCCGGACCCCCAGGCTGTGCGCCTGCTCCTCGCCGAGCGAAAGCAGGTTGAGCGGGTTCGCATGGAACATCAGTACAACGGAGAGCACGAGGATGAACGGGATCGGGGCCGTGACGTTTGCCCACGTGCGTCCTTCCAGCCCTCCCATCGTCCAGAAGATGAACTGGCTAAGCGCGTACTCCTCGGAGAAGACGAGCACCGCGGAGACGAGCCCGCTCAGCAGGCTCGAAACCGCGAGGCCTGCCAGGATCACGTAGATCAGGTGCGTGCCGCCCCGCCGCGCCGCGATCGTGTACACGAACGACGCTGCCGCGAGCGCGCCCAGGAACGATGCCCCGGGCACCGCGAGCGGGTGGAGCACGACCAGCCCGCTGACGATCGCCAGGACTGCGCCCAGGCTGCTCCCGGCCGAGATTCCCAGGATATCGGGGCTCGCCATCGGGTTTCGAAAGAGACCCTGGACCGCCGCGCCGCTGACCGCGAGCGCGAGCCCGGCGAACAGCGCCGCAACCGCGCGCGGCAGCCGGATGTGGTAGAGGATCGCGTAGACCCGCCGCATCGGTGCATCCAGTTCGGCCGGGTCGATCCCGCCCGGCGCCACCACCCTCAGGAGCACCCGGACGACCGAGCCGATCGGCAGCGTGACCGCTCCGAAGGCGAGGGCGGCGGAGAACGACACGACCAGGCCGGCGGCCAGCCCGAACGCGACGGTCGCGCGGCGTCGGGCAGGGAGCATCAGAACCGGTCCGGGTACACCAGACGCGCGACGAACTCGGCAGCGTCGATCAGAAACTGGCTGTACGTGCCCTTCAGGTTCTCGGGCACCATGTGGACGCGTCGGCTCGTGATCGCCTGGAGGCCCGCGAACGCTGGATCGCGGAGGACCTCATTGCGGAACGACTCCGCACCGGCATCGTCTCCCCAGACGTAGCCGGGCAGGAAGATCACATCGGGATCGAGCTCGACCAGGAGCTCCTTGGACATCGGTACCTGGCCGAAGTCGCCGGCCTGGAACGGAGCAGCTGCGTTGACCACGCCTGCAAGGCGAAGCACCTCGTTCCACGTCGTGTCGACGCCGTTCGCGGTACCCCACGTGTTGTAGTCCAGCGCAGTCGCGCGCTCGGACTCGGGAATGGTGCCGACCGCGCGTTCGAGCGCCGCGATCCGTGTCTCCATCCGCGCCACGAGCGCTTCTGCGGCATCGATCTCACCTACGACGCGCGCGATGGCCCTGATTTCGCCCTTGATCCCGTCGACGCTGAACGGCGTTGCGACCTGGTAGACGATGAGGCCGGCGTTGCGCAGCTGGGCCACCTTGTCGGCTTCGCTCCAGTTCGCGGCGAAGATGACGTCCGGGTAGATGTCGACGATCTGTTCGACGTTGAAGTCAACCGTCGGCTGGACGCGAGCCGCCCGTTCGGCGACGTTCGAGTAGATCGGGCTCGCCGCGAGGCTCGACGCGCCGGCCAGGCGTGCCGGATCGACGAGCTCGAACAGGACCTCGTCGCTGAACAGGCTGAGCGAGATGATCGACTCGGGCCTGGACGCGATGGTCATGCGGTTACCGACGCTGTCGGTGACCTCCATCGGGAAGCCGTGCTGCACAGAGTCCGGAGCCGCCGAGGGCGTCGCGTCGCGCTGCGTTTCGGCAGTGCCGGTTGCGAATACCGAACCAGCCAGAAGAACGAGCAGTGCCGCCGGCACCGCCCACCTAGAAATGCCACCTCTCATGGGGCACCTCCTGTAGTAGAATCGCGTACAGGTAGTGTGTACGTCGGCTCCCGTCTCCTGGCTCTCGGATCATCCGGATGCATCTGCCTTCCCGGCGGTCGTCTCTGACTGCCAGTGGCGTACCGATACTCCGTCCCCGATTACAGTGGCGCGTCCGCAGCGGATTCTCACCGCTTTCCGATAGAGCCGCGCGCAGCCTATCACGCCTGCACCGAAGGGGCAAGCGTTCGAAGGTGTCATCGAGCTTGTTGGTGGAACCGCGCCAGACGCGCGATGACGCTTCCGGCTTACCTAAACGACGAGCGACACGATCGACGATGCCGTCTGACCCGCCCAGTCGCGACCCGATAGCAGCCGGTCGATGACCATCTCTGCCGCTCCCGACGCGACCGCGATGCGATCCGGGCGGGCGATCTCCAACCGATCGGTGAACCGAAGCGCGCGGGTGAGCGCTTCCGCCGGTGTATAGCCGCGGACAAGGTCGCCCGCCACAACGATTCTGCGCGGGTCGAGCGCCGACGCAACGACCGCAAGGTTCCGGCCGAGTTGTTCGGCCGCGGCGACCAGCGCACTCTCTTCGCCGTCGCCGGCTCGCAGCCGCTCCATGTCGATCCCAAGCTGATCAGCGAGTCCAGGGCGCCACTGGTACCCGCGGAGCTCACCCGCTGCGCCGGTTGCCCCGCGGACTATCGAACCGTCGACCACACAGACGAGGCCCACACCCATACCGGTGGGTCTGAACCGATCGCCGTCGCGGTGGAGTTTTGTGAACGCGTAGAGTCCGTCGGTCGCGCGGCTGCCGTCGGGCGTCGCGTCGTCGGTCTCAGACGTGGCCTTGATCCGGTTGCGCTCGGACGCGATCGCGTGCCACGCGAAACAGGTCGCGTCGTTCGCGTAGTCGGGTCGAGGGGCGTGGTCTATCCAGCCTGTCGGAAGCTCGACGTCGCGCAGGCCCAGCTCGAACGACTCGACCAGGGCCCGTCGCTCGCGGTCGAACAGTCCTGGGAGTGCGACACCCGCTCCGACGATCCTCCGGTCGGTCGCGGCGGTCCTGATCGCGATTGCGCAGTCGTCCAGCAGCGAGCCGAACCAGTGCACGCGAACGGAGTCGTGCGCGGCCGGTAGCGACGGTCCGACCGATCCCTGCGCTATCGTCACACCGTGGAGATCGGTCACGACCCACCGCGCGCCGGCGCTCGTGATGTCGCACCCGGCGACCGCGTAGACCGACCGGTCCACGGCCAGGAGCTCTGCGCGTCTGCCTCCACGACTACCGGAAGGGGACCGCGTGACCGGCTCGACCAGGCGCGATTCCAGCAGGCTCGTGGCGATGTGCGTCATCGTCGAGCGGTCCAGGCCGACGGCGTCGGCGAGCTCGGCGCGACTCGCTCTGCCCATCGATCGAAGTCGCGCGAGCACCGCGATCATGTTCCGTTCGCGGATCGTCGTCCCATTGATCGCCGTCACGCGTTTTCGGCTTTCCGGCGCAGTTCGCGCGAGTGGCTGTAGAACTCCTCGGGCGTCATCACACACGCGAACACGAACCCTCTTGTCGCGCGGATGAGCGCGCTGTCGTGCTCGTAGAAGTACTCGCGGCCCAGGCAGGTGGAGAGCATCTGGTACTGGTTGACCTGGATGCGCTGCGACAGCTCGCAGAAGGGACCCTGGTGCTCGTAGCTGGGGAAACTTGCGTCGCGCTGCGAAATGTAGGTGTTCATGAACGAGTAGTGCTGCAGCGTGAGCATGTTCAGCGACACCGGCACGAAGAGCGTCGCTTCGGCCGGATGGAAGCGGTACCAGACGTTCCGGTAGCCCAAGACCGTAATGTCTTCACGGCCGGTCTCCTCCTGGTAGAGCCGCAGCGCCTCCGCGATCGCCTGCATGACCTTGTAGTGCGTGTCGGGCCCGCTCGCCTCCGGGTCGAACGCGACGGTCACGTAGTCGGGGTTGACCTTGCGCAGCAGATCGAGCACCGGCGCGACGTCGCGGCGTACCTGCGGTTCCGGAGTGAAGATGTCGCCCGTGTAGAAGCCGAGCCTGAGGTCCTCCACCGATCGCGAGTCCCAGCCGAAGTAGCCCCACAGGCACGCGCTCTCCCATTCGCGTACCATCCCCTTGAGCGTCTGGATGTGCGGGAGATCCTTCTTGCCCGGGTACTGCGTCTCGAAGTAGTTGATGAGCTCTTCGACGCGCTCGCGAAGGTCGCGCGGTTCGAGCTCGTCAAACACCAGGATCAGGTTGCGCAGGAGGCGACGCATCGTGCCCTCGAGCTTCAGCTCCTCGTCCTCGGCAGCGATCCCGTCCAGGTAGCGCAGCACGTCGTGGTCCTTGAAGTTCTCGGCGTCAGGGCTGAAGTAGCCCTCGGCCAGGAGGTGTGAGAAGTCGAACCGGTCTTCGTCGATCGTGCGCCGCATCTCCTGGCAGAGGCGGAGCATGTACGCGTTGGTCACCGATGTGAATCCGCTTGTCAGCGTCGCGAAGTGGTGCGAGCTCGAGTGATCGCGGATAGTCCGGACGACGAACGGCATGTAGCCGAGCATTATGTCGTCGTGGTGCGGCTCGGTATGGAGGTAGCTCGCGGCGGCCGGCAGCGATCGGCCTGCCTCCACGCGATCGCGCAGCCGTTCTGCAACGCTGCTCGCGATCTGATCAACCGGCTCGGTGCGTATCGATAGGAGCGCCTTGCCGTACGGGTCCGCGGCAAGATCGGCCTTGGTCAGATCGACGATTCGCTTGCCCGCTGCGAGCGCGACGTCGATCACGATCCGGTCCACTTCCTGGTCGCTGAGCGCGCCCGCGCCCACTACCCTCGCGACGCCCCGCGCGGTGAGCCGCTTTGCCGCTCCCTGCGTCAGGTAGAACCGGCTCTGCTTCAGCGCGGTCAGCGCCGTAGCCGGATAGCTGACGTCGCGGTCGTGCTCGATCGCGTCGGCGATCACGGCGGCCTTTGCCTCTCCGGCCGCCATCACGATCGCGACCGCCTTCGGATTGTGCGTGATCGTCGCCAGGCCGACCGTAATCACCTGCCGCTCTTCGGCGACCTCGATCCCACCCAGGTCTCCGGCGGCGGCGGCCTTCGTCTCGTAGTTCACCTCGGTGAGCCGGGTCGTCGAGTGCATGTCGCTGCCGCGCACGTTGAACCCGATGTGACCGTCGGGACCGATCCCGCCCAGGAAGAATCCGATACCTCCGAGCTCGCGAATCCGGTCCTCGTACTCGACGCACCACTGATCGACCGCGCGGATCACTCGCTGCTGCAGGTGCTCGCGCGCTCCACGGGCCAGACGGTAGCGAAGCGCCAGATCGACCCCGCCATCGCCCCAGACCGACTCCAGCGAGTGGCCGTCCGGGATCCCGATCTCATCGCAGCGGATGAACAGCCCGCGCTGCGGGTCGAGCCCGAAGCCCTCGACGTAGTACTTCTGGACGTAGTAGTAGAAGCTGTTCTGGTGGCGCGGGTTGACCGGGTAGAACTCGTCGATCTGGACGAATCGCAGCCCCTCCATCCGTGGTTTGACCGCCGCGTCAAGCCCGAGCGTGTCGAGCTCCTTGCGCGTGTCGGGCTTGTCCCAGTCGGCCAGGAGCCGATGCGTCTCCTTGATGAAGTGCTCCGGGGTCTTTCCGGTCGGGAGCGCGACGAGTCCTTCGGGATTTGTCTGCACCCACTCCAGAAAGCGCGCGGCGGTCAGCGTGCCGAGCTCGGGAAAGCTCTCGACGACGATCGCGCCGATCCGTTCGTCGGGCGTGTATCGAAGCTGTTGCCCCGACTTCTCAAGAAACCTCTTTTCCACTGTCGAACTCATTGTGCACTCCTCGCCGCATCTGCCGCGGCAACGAACGAAGTTGGTTGATTGTGTCAATAAACTAACCTGAGTCGGAGGGTGTGTCAACCAGAAGGTGCATGCGGTGCGCGCGCCGACGTCTGGCCGCCGGTGCGCCTACAGCGTCGACCCGCGAACGAAGTCGTGGCGAACGGATGTCGAAACCTCGATCCCCGATTCGGAGACGAAGGTTGCGGCGCCATCGGTGAACCGGACCGAAGCGATCGCGTCGAACCCGCCTGGTACCCTGACGACGCCCTCGATGTACGAAACGACGAACGGCGCGTCGCCGGACAGCGTATGGCAGGTCGCAACGCCGTGTTCGGTGAGCAGGTTGGGCTGCGCCGATTCCGGGAGCCCGTCGGCGAAGAGCCCGCATACGTCTTCGAGCCCGATGCACGCGTTTCTGCCGTCCCACGGGCTGCCGTGTCGTCCGCGGTTCTCCATCCAGAACACCGTCGACGGGAGCACCGTCGTGTCCTTCAGCGCGTACCAGAGGTAGCCCGATTCGGCGCACACCGCGGCGACCCAAGCCGGGTCGTCGGTCGGCTTCTGGAAGACCTGCAGAATGTCGACGAATCCTTCGCGCGCCGGAAACACCGTGCAGTCGGTGCGCTCGGGCTCCTTCCAGATCGTCGGTACGTCGTGCAGCGTCGAAAACCGGGCGCCGGATGCGAGCGAGTAGTACTCGCGGTCGGCGGTGACCGCGGCCCCGTACGGGTTCGTGTACCCGAACCGGATCGGACTGGTTGCGATCCGCAGCGCGCCGTTTTGGACGCCGA
>RECL01000310.1 GCA_007694025.1 Spirochaetaceae bacterium | reverse complement strand
GCGATCAGGACAAGCCCGACCAATAGAATACTCAGCTTCTTCATTAATTCCTCCTCGAAGCTTAAGGGGCTCCAGCCAACGGCAGGATTTTATCCCCTAATCTTAGGATTTGTGGCGTAGTATAGCCGACCCCCACAGGGGTGTCAAGCGTTTCAGATGGCGTCGAATCGGTTCGTAAATCATTGTAATATATGATGTTCGGCTCCAGATCCGCTCTTTTTTATCCGATTCTCTCGGCTGTCAACCGATTCCGGGATATGGTATCTTGTTTCGTGGAGACGCAATGGCAGATGCATCGGGCCGCGTGCGCGGCGACTGGACGCAGTTCGAATCGGCGGGAGCCAACCTGGAGAAGCGCGCCGACGCGATCGGACTGTCGCGCGAAGCGCTGCAGGCAGAGATCGAACCGATCGAGCTCGCCGCCGAACGCGGCTGCGTGGAATACAAGCGGCGCGTCGCAGACGAAGCGTTCCGGCTCCTGGATGACGCGCGCTACCGGTCGCTGAACGCGCAGCAGATGGGGCGGATCGCAGAGCGTTTCGCGATCCTGTCGTACGTGAACACCGTCCAGCGCTACATCGCAACCGGTGACATCCGCGTCCGTGCACCCGCCGCGCAGACCGAAGAACCGGTCGTGATCGACCCCGACCGGGAGATCGACGTGAAGAGCATCATCGCCGACATCCAGACCCGCGTGAAAGAGGACGCCGCGCTCCGTAACCGCCAGCAGGTGAAGAACATCCTCCTGGGGCTCACCCGGTACAACCGTGAGATGGAACAGCTCAAGGAAGTCACCGCCAGGACCCCGCAGGACAAGCGCGGCCCGATCGTCGCGAACTTCAGGCGGACCACAGACGAGATCTTCGCCGCGATCAGGAAGAACTACGCCGACATGGAGCGCGAAGACGCCGAAGCCTCGCGCGCCGCTCCGCGCCACATCCTGCAGCGCATCCCGATCGATACGCTCTCAGGCCACTACCTCAAGCAGGCCCGACAGGCGATGGAGGTGCGCTCAGGCGTGCTCCACGCGCGCGACGAAGGCTACGGCACGCGCGAAGCGCTCATCGCGCTCTCCGAACACCACGACGCGTACATCAAGCTCGTAGAGGAAGAGTTCGCGCGCTACCGCGAAATGGGCGGCACCGACCGCGTCGCGTTCGAAATCGCGCTCTCCTTCGCCGCCGAAATCCGCAAACGCATCGAACGCGAAACCGAGGTTTACTGATCGTTCACGAGGTGGATCATGCTGGCAGTACGTTTGGATCGCGAAACAGAGGACAAACTGAACCGCCTTGCGCACGAGACGGGGCGGAGCAAGAGCTATTATGTGAGACAGGCTGTTCAGGACTACCTGGAAGAGCGTGAGGACTATCTGCTGGCACTGGCGGTGCTTGAGCGTGATGAACCCCGGAAACACGTTGCCGATCTGAGAGAAGAACTTGGCCTGGAACGTTGAGTTCACGGCAACGAAGCCGGCCCCTACGCCCCCTCCCCCATCGCTTCCACCGCGTCTTTGACCAGCTGGCTGCTGCCGCGGCGGCAGATGAGGATGCGGTTGTTTTTGACGATCACGTGGATGTCGCTCACGCCGCAGACCGCGACCGGGAGGTCGGTGTCGATGTGGTTGCCCTCCGCGTCGATCTGGACCACCGGCGCGCCCTCCGGCGCCCCGCCCGGAGACAGCCGCGCGACCTCGTCCCAGCTGCCGACGTCGTTCCAGCCGAAGGTCGCCGGGACCACCGCAACGCGGTCGCTGCGCTCAAGAAGCGCGTAGTCGACGCTTATCTTCGGCAGCGACTCGTAGAGCAGAATGAGCGCATCGGGGTCCGCGTACCGCGCGCCGTCGGGGTGCTCCGATACCACGATCGGCCCCGCGTCGGCGAAGCGTCCGGAGATCTCCGGAGCGTGAACGCTGAGCTCGCTCCCGAAGAGCCCCGCCGTGAAGCAGAACATCCCCGAGTTCCAGTAGTAGCCGCCGTCGGCCACGTAGCGACTGGCCGTTGGCGCATCGGGCTTCTCCTTGAACGCACGCACGCGCGCGCCAGAACCCGTGCCGACCGGGTCGCCCGCGTGGATGTAGCCGTAGCCGGTCTCCGGGCGCTCCGGAGGGATCCCGAAGCAGACCAGGTAGCCGTCGCGCGCGACCTCGCAGGCGACATCGGCGTCGCGCACGAATGCTGAAAGCGGTTCGATCACGTGGTCCGCGGTAAGCACCAGCACCGACGCGTCGGCGCCGCACTGTGCGTGCAGAAAGGCGACGCCGAGCGCGATCGCCGGCGCCGTGTTCCGCCCGACCGGTTCGGGAAGGTAGACTACCCTGCTCGCGATCCCGGGAAGAGCCCCGGCCGACAGCTCATCGACATCGCAGGCGATCCCCGCGACGTGTTCGCGGTGCGTGACGATCACGATCGGACCGGAGGGCGTCGCCGCCGCCGCGCGGATCACCGCCTGCGCGATCAGACTCTCGCGTCCGCCGATCCGCAGGAGCTGCTTCGGTCTGTTGCCGATCGAAGCCGGCCACAGCCGGGTTCCCGACCCGCCCGCCATGATTATCGTTGCGTCAGCCATGCGCGTACTGTATCATGGGCCCATGGCTTTCACACTAGCGATGTACCCGTGGGCGTACCTGGCGCAGTCGAACGGACGCGGGACCTGGACCGAGTCGTACACCGAAAAACCGCACCGTACCCCGGCCGAAGAGGCCGCGATGCCGGAGACAGAGCGGCTCGCGCTCATCGGATCGCGGAACTCCTTCCCCGAGCTTCCGCTGGTCAACTATACGACGCAGTACGGGATGGGGTGCTTCGAAGGGCTGAAAGCCTTTCCGCAGGCCGACGGGTCGATGAGGCTGTTCCGCCCCGATCAGAACGCCGCGCGGATGAACCGGTCGATGCAGGGCCTGATGATGCCCGCCTACCCGGAGGAGCTCTTCGTCGCCGCGTGCATAGAGACGACCCGGCGCAACGCCGATATCGGCTTCCGGCCCGAGTTCAACCCGAAGTGGGAGGCCGACGACTTCGCGACCGCGAGTTCGGTCTACATTCGCCCGTTCAGCTACTCAGAACCCGGAATCGGGCTGAACCTGAGCGCGCGGCCGTGGGTCGTCATCATACAGACCGAGGTCGGCAGCTATTTTGACCCGACCGCTCCGGCGAAGGCGATCACGACGAACAAGGTGCGCGCGACACCCGGCGGCACCGGCTGGATCAAGTGCGACGCGAACTACGTGATCCCGACGATGACGAAGAAGTCGGTCGAAAAGCTCGGCTACATGGAGGCGATCTTCCTGGACTCGACGGAGAAACGGTACGTCGAGGAGGGGTCGAGCTGCAACATCTTCTTCCTGCTCTCCTCCGGGACGCTTGTCACCCCGTCGCTCGAAGACACCGTGCTTCCGGGGATCAACCGGCTGAGCGTGATCGAAATCGCGCGTTCACGCGGGATCACCGTTGAGGAGCGGCGCATCACGATCGATGAGGTGATGGACGACACGGTCGAGTGCTTCGTGACCGGCACCGCGGCCGGCGTATCCTACATAGAGTCGATCGAGCACGACCGAAAGACGCGCGTCCTGCGCGACGGAAAGGTCGGAGAGATGACGCACGAACTGCGCCTCCACCTGAAGGGGATCCAGTACGGCACCAGGCCCGACACCTTCGGCTGGATGGTCGACGTCTGAGGCCGCCGGCGGCGACGCGTCAGAAGACCAGATGATCCAGGTCGTCGGGGATCTGCCCGTAGATCTGCATCTCGAACTCGGGGCGCGGAAAGAGCGCCTCTCTCTGGTTCAGGAACGCAAGGTCGACCGCCGGTGAGCGCGCAAGCGTCGCCAGGTCACGACGATAGTTCTCCGACAGCTCGGTAGACCTGGTCAGGAAGACGAGCCCGTCGGTGTACTGCATCGCGCGACCGGTCTGCGTGTGGAGCCGCTGCAGCGTGACACCCAGGTTGTTGTACGCGCGAATCATGTATTCGATCACCGATCGGTGGCGCGGGTCTTCGTCGATCAGCAGGGTGCGGATCGACGCGCGCTCGCGCTCGACCCGGTCGATGAGCTCGCGGTAGTACGCCTCCGCGGCGAAATAGCTGCCGCGCCGGTAGTGCGTGTTCGCGGTCGCCCAGATGAGCGCGTTCGTGAGTCCCGCCGGATCCTCCGCGGTGCGGCGGAACCGGTCGATCGCCGCATCGAACTGCTCGAACCGATAGTAGATGAACCCCTGCTTGTAGTGGAGATCGGGGGTGCGGTAGCCGTTCTGCTCCGCGAGCAGGAACTGCGACAGCGCCGACTCGTAGTCACGCCCGACGTAGAAGAAGATATCGCCCAACCGCGCGTACGCGCGCGCAAGAACCGGGTCGGAGCCCAGGATGCGCCTTCGAAGCCCCTCTTCGTAGAGCGCGATCGCGGCCGTGAACTGCTCCTGCGCGGTGATGAACTGCCCTGAGGCGTACTCGTTCTCTCCGATGCGCGTGTACGTATCGGAGAGCTTCGCGCGGCGGCGCGGCGTCAGCGGCTCGGCGGCCGCCAGGAGATCGCGCGCGGTGCGCAACGCAAACCGCTCCTCTCCGATCGCGCCTATCTCACGGTAGAGCCGCGCGAGCTCGTAATGGAGCTCCGGAATTCGGTTATCGACGTCCATCGCGCGGAAGAGGATACGCTCGACCCCATCGATCCGGTCGTTGTCGATCAGGTAGCCGGCGAGCTCGGCGTAGATCTCCGCGTTGATCCGCGCGCGCGGGTCGGCTTCAAACGCGTCGCGCAGCTCGATCACGCGCGGCATATTGTCGGTCCGGATGAAGTAGCGGAGCATACGGAACAGGAGTTCATCGGTCTGCCCGAACCGCTCGATCAGCCGTGCGTACGATACGCGCGCGTCCTCAAACCGCGCGGGGTCTTCATCGGCCCACCGGAGGTAGTTGTCGCCGAGCGCAAGGCGCGCATCGTAGTCGTTGACGTCGGTGGCGAGCGCGAGCTGCAGCAGAAGCTCCGCGCGGTCGTACGAGCCGACGATCTGCGATTCGAACCGCGCGGCGGCCAGGATCCCGCGACGCGGCGGTGAGAACTCCGTGACGACCGGCAGGAACTGGCGCGCGGCGAGCCATCGGTTCGCCTCGGCGCGGCCCGCAGAGTCGCGCCCGAACAGCAGCTCGTCGTACTTCTCGCGCGCCAGGTTGTACTGCCGCCGCTCGACGAACGCGTCGGCGTAGCGGTAGTACCACTCGGGGTTCTCCCAGACGCTCCACGCGCGCGCGAAGGTCTGGTTACCCAGCGAGTGCTGGTCGTTCAGCACCAGATCGAGCCCCTGCTGGTAGAGCGACCTGGCGTAGAGCGGCCGGTAGACCAGGTTGTACCCAGCCACGCCCAGCAGTATCACGACGCCGGCAAGGATCGCGGCCAGGCGTACGATCGGCAGCACGTTCTCTCTGAACTGGTACGCGAAGCTGTCGCGGTCCTGCTCGAACTCGCGCCCGGTCTGCTTCTCATACCCGCGGGGAATCCGGATCTGCTTGCCGACGATCCGGCCCGTGTAGGTGGCGATCTCCTGGGGCGAGCGCGAGTCGACGAGCATCCGGCAGAGCTTTTCAACCTCGCCCTTCGTGCCCTTCGCCTCGGAGACGACCCGCTCGACTTCCAGCTTCAGATTGAGCGGCAGACCGGCGAGCGACTTCTGAAGCTGCCGGAAGTCGGTCTGGTTGAGCTGGAAGTCACCCGGAACGGCGGCCGCCGACTCGACGAGCTCGGGGACGTTGACCGCGGGATTGAGATCCTCCTCGCTCGGCCCTGCCTCTTCGAGCACCCCGAACTCGGCGCCGAAGTCTCCCAGGCTGAACTCGTCCAGGTCGTCGTCACCGATCTCATCGAGGTCCGCCGGCTCGTCTTCGGCCGACGACGCGCCGGGCGCAGCGCCGGGGACCGCGGGCTCCTCGAACGAAAAGTCATCGTCGGGCGATGAGGTCTCTGCGAACTCCTCGTCGGAAAACTCGAACCCACCCAGGTCATCGAACCCTTCGCCCGCGTCGACCCCTCCGTCGTCAGGGAGCGCCGGCTCGATCTCCGCGCCGGAACCGGTCTCGTCATCGGCCAGGTCGAACGAGAACTCCTCGTCCGGGAGCGAAAACCCGTCGGCCCCGAAGTCGTCGACCTCAGCGTCGGCGCCGGGCGGCTCGCCGGGCGCGTCAAAGTCACCCGCGTCCAGATCGCCGACGTCGCCAAAGTCAGCCGCTCCCTGATCGCCGGCGTCGTCCTGGCTGTAGTCGGCGGTGTCCAGATCGCCGGCGCCGAACAGCTCGTCGTCGAATGAGAAGCCGTCGGCGTCGTCGGCGTCCTCGACGCCGGCGTCGTCAAAACCGGCGTCATCAAAACCGCCCGCCTCACCCTCTTCGGGGCCCTCGTCGACTTCGTCCTCGTCGACGGCGGCGTCGAGTTCGTCGCCGAGCCCTTCGATCAGCGCGGACATGTCGTCGCCCGCGAACGGGTCATCGGCGTCGTCATCGACCGATCCGGCGTCGTCATCGACCGATCCGGCGTCGACATCGACCGATCCGGCGTCGACATCGACCGATCCGGCGTCGACATCGGGGAACGCGAAGTCGTCGTCGGGCTCACCGAACGCATCGTCGAGCGCGTCGTCGGGTTCCGCCGGCGCGTCGTCGGACACGTCATCGAGCGCGTCGTCAAAGGAGAAGTCGGCCACGTCGTCGTCGGGTTCCGCCCCCGCGTCGTCGAAAGCGTCGTCGAACCCGGGAGTCGGTTCGTCGGACGGCTCGGCCTCTTCGGCCAGGAGCTGTGAGAAGTCGGGGGGGCGTGTGCGGGGCAGCGGTTCGTCGTCGAGGGGGCCGGAGTCAGAGAGCAGATCGGAGAGGTCGGTGTCGAGTCCCTGCTCGGGCTCGGGCACGTCTTCCATCTCTTCGCCCCACGAGCGAACGACCTCCGGCTCATTACCAAGAGAGATGAGCCGGGCGTTGAATCGGCGAATGTCCTGAAGAGACGGCATACCTTACTTTAGTTTCGGCGAATTTGGCGGTTCGTAAAGCGCATGCGACTCCATGTCGATGTTCTATTGTAGCAGATGGGTATGAACAGAAGAAGTAGCCTGGTAATCGCGCTCGCGCTCTTTTCGCAGATTCTCCTGGCGCAGTCGCTCACCGTCACACTCGAGATCGCCGGCATCGAGCGTTCGGGCCCCCCGAGGTTGCTGGGCGGACAGATGCTGTTCACGTACCAGTTTCCCGACGACCGACCGAGCCGGATCCACACGGTCGCGATCGCGTTCGCGCACGACGAGTTTCAGACGATCCATCGCTTCCGGCGCAACGACCAGGGCGTCTACGTGCTGCTCGTCGACCTCCCGGGCGACATCACCGAGGCGCGCTACCGCCTGATCGTCGACGGCATCTGGACGACCGATCCGCACGCTCCCGGCGAAGTCCGGGACCGCTGGGGGGTACGGCTGTCGACGACGCCGATTCCGTCGCGGGATCGCTCGCCGCTGGAGACTCCGATCGTCGTCGCCGACGGAATCGTCGAGTTCACGCTGACAGCTCCCGCCGGAAGCCGAGTGGCACTGGTCGGCAGCTTCAACGGATGGGATCCGTTCCTGACCCCGATGCACGAGGAACGACCCGGCCACTTCGTCCGGAGGGTGCGCCTGCCCGCCGGTGAACACCTCTACTACTTCTCGGTCGACGGGCAGCGCGTGCCGGATCCGACCAACCGCGACCGGCGATACCACCTTGCCGGCGCAACCGTCAGCGTTGTAGAGCTACGCTGAATCTGGTAGGGTTACCCTTGCGTCCCTGGGGAGATCCCGATTCGGACCCTACTGCGCGGCGCGCGTATACCACGGAGGCACTAAATGGAGCCAGAGATTCTGGGACCGATTCTGGAGCTGTTCCGCTCGCCGGAGTTCGCAGCGCGCTCGCAGGAGCTCCCGCCAACCTCCGACTCGGACAAGCGGTTGACCACTTCGGCGACCGTCTACCAGCCAGGAAAGGAACCGAATCGGGCCTTCATTCACCGCATCATGGAACAGCTCGCGCTCCCTGGTAGCGGCATCGTCGGCATAGACCACCTGCGCGACCTGGCCGACCGATCGGCGCGCGGCGTGCCGTGCCTGATCCTGATGGAACACTACTCCAACTTCGATATACCGTGCCTCGACTACCTCCTGCGCGCAGCCGACGGAGAGGACATCGCCGACCGGATCACCGCGATCGCCGGGATGAAGCTGAACGAAGAAAGCCCGTACGTGCACGCATTCGCCGAAGCGTACACGCGGATCGTGATCTACCCGTCGCGGAGCCTGCTCAAGATCAGCGATCCCGACGCGCTCAAGCGCGAACAGGCCCGCAGCCGCGAGATCAACATGGCGGCAACGCGCCAGATGATCCGCCTGAAGCACGAGGGCCACATGATTCTGGTCTTTCCCAGCGGCACCCGCTACCGCGAGGGCGAACCCGACACCAAACGCGGCGTCAAGGAGGTCGACTCCTACCTGAAGTCGTTCGAGTCGATGGTACTGGTGTCGATCGCCGGCAACGTGCTGCGGATCCACCCGACCGGCGACATGAACCGCGACCTGGCCACGCGGGATCTTGTAGTCCTGAACGTCTCAGAGCCGCTGTCGTGCGCAGAGTTCCGCGACGCCGCGCGAATGCCCGCCACGGCTGCAGAGGATGCGAAGCAGGCGGTCGCCGACGCGGTGATGGCGCGACTGGAGACGCTCCACGCCGCAGCCGAGGCCGAACGCGTCCGCAGACTCAACGCCGGCGGCTGAACCGCGGCCGGTCGCTGAAGGGCGGCGCTACAGCAGTTCCGAACGGTACCACCGGTCGACGTCGAGCGACAGTTCGACCGACAGCGTGGTCATCCCGTACTTCTGAAAACTCGACGCCAGTTCGGTGCCGGGACCCAGAAACTCCAGTACGATCTCACCGACGCGCTGCTTGCGTAGCTCGCCGACGGCGTGGAAAAAGAGCCCGCGCCCAAGGCCAAGGCCACGGAAGTCCGGGAGCACGTAGAACTGTTCGACGAACGCGACGCGCGCGCCGTCGCGCTCGTGCACGACCGCCCACAGGAACGCGGCGAACTCCTCACCCGATGTCTGACCGACGATCACGACGCTCTGTGGAGCGTCGGGGGAAGGAACGCCTTCGCGTCGCCGATCGCGGTGCAGCTGCACGACAGCCGGGTCGCGATCGGCAAACACTTCGTCAAACGCCGCGCGATCGAGCTCGACGATCGTCTCCGCGTCGCCGGCGTCGGCCAGCCTGAACTCGAAGTCGATGTCGATGAGCTCGGTCGTTTCGGTCTCATTGAACTCGGCCTCCAACCGGGCAAGCCCTTCGCTTTCGCGCAGCGTGTTGAACCAGTCGACGACGAGCGAACGCATGTGGCGCTCCTTGAACAGGTACCAGCTGCGCTCGATCTCCCGGCGCTCGCGCACCGTGTCCTTGAACTGCCGGAACACGCCTCTACCCGACGCAAGAATCGCCCGAAGCCGTTCGCGGAAGATCGGGTTGTGGAGCGTGGCAACGAACTGCTCCATCAGGTTGTAGCCGTCAACGCTGCGCCAGCGCGGAAGCTCGATATAGCGATCGGTCGAATCGGCGTCTGCCTCGTCGATCGGTACGACCGTCGACTCGCGGGCGTCGAGGACGTAGACCGCGTCCTGGTTCTCCATCCCGAAGATCACCTGGTCTATCAGCTCCCGGCTCATCCGCAGCGACTCTATCATGACAGGCTTCCTGCTATCTGTTCGATCGCGCTCGCGATCTGGCTCGCGTGCGCACGTATCACACGCGTGGAACCGCGCGTGAGGATCTCCACCTCTCCGTCATCCTCGAACCGACGCGCGACGATGACGCGGTAGGGTACGCCGATCAGATCGGCGTCGCGGAACTTCGTGCTGATCGACACCATCCGGTCGTCGAGCAGACAGTCGGCAAGCTCGTCGTGGATCGCCTCAACGCCCCGCGCGACTCGTGGCGATCGACCGATCCCCGCCAGATAGACGCGAAACGGCGCAAGATGATGCGGCCAGTTGAGCCCCCGCCTGTCGTTGTTCGCCTCCGCGGTCGCGGCCATCAGCCGTCCGATCCCGATCCCGTACGCGCCCATCAGCGGGTTGAAACGGCGCTTGTTGCTGTCGGTCAGCGTCAGCCGTAGCCGCCGCGAATAGTAGTCACCGAGTCTGAACACGTGCGCAAGCTCGATGACGCGCTGTAACACAAGCGGCGTGTTGCAGTCGACGCAGCGCGCGCCGCCGCCGACCTGCGAGATGTCAGCAACGATCTCTCCGTCGTAGTCGCGTCCAAAGTTCACGTTCACGTAACGGACCTCGGGTTCGTTCGCGGCAAAGACCAGATTGGACGACTCGGCGACCACGGTATCAACGACCGTCCGGATGCCGCCGTCGAGCGCAAGGAGATCCGACGGAAGACCGAGCGGACTCGCTACCAACGGATCGATCCCCAGGAAGGAGAGCTCCTGCGAATCGGCGCGGCGTACCGCCGCAACGTTGAGCACCCGGGCGAGCTTCTCCTCGCTCACCATCTGGTCGCCCCGGACGACCGCAAACACGATCCCCGCTTCGCACGAGTAGATCATCGTCTTCCCGAGCCTGCTTGTCGGCACCCCTATCTTCGCGGCGACCTCCGCGATGCTCACCACATCACCGACGTGTACGGTCGCAGTCGGCTTCGGCGCCCCGGAGTCAACCGCAACCGTGCCGACGGCTACCTCACGGTTTGCCGCGTACGAGCAGCCCGGGCACGTGATCACCGTATCGTCGCCGCCGTCGAACGGCATCAGAAACTCGAACGATCGGTCTCCCATCATCGCCCCGACCGCGGCCTCAGCGGTGAGAAAGGGGACGCGGCACGACTTGAGGATCCGCTCGTACGCGGCGTACACCTTGGGGAGGAAGTTGTTCAGATCGGTGAACGACCGGTGAAACGAGTAACCGTCGTTCATCACGAACTCGCGCGTGCGTAGCAGCCCTCCGCGCGGGCGAAGCTCGTTGCGGTACTTCGTCTGAAACTGGTAGAGGAACAGCGGCAGATCGCGATACGAGCCGATCATCGACTTCACCAGTTCGACCATCGCCTCTTCGTGCGTCGGCGCGAGTACCATCGCGCGCGACGATGCATCGCGAAACCTGATCATGTCGCGACCCAGGATCGACTCGCGACCGCTCCGGTTCCACAGCTCGAGCGGATTGACCACCGGCAGCAGCACCTCCTGACCGTCGAGCGCGCGCATCTCGCTACGCACAAGATCGGTGATGCGCTGCACTACACGATAGCCGAGCGGGAGAAACGAGTAGAGGCCCTGCGCGAGCGGCGCGATGAATCCACCGCGGCGCAGGAGCTCCTGACCCCGGCTTCGTACCGATCGTGGCCTGTCGCGCGACGTCTTTCCGACCAGCTTGCTGTAGAGCACTCGCTATTCTACAACGACTCCCAGCTGACGAAAAGCCGCCGGCATGGTAGGGTACGGGCAATGGAGGAATCATGAGCACTATCGAGTTCATTGAAGCAAGAGAAATACTCGACTCCCGCGGAAACCCCACCGTTGAAGTAGACGTCGTCCTGGAGGACGGGTCATTCGGCAGGGCCGCGGTACCGTCGGGAGCGTCAACCGGCGAGCACGAGGCGGTGGAGCTGCGCGACGGAGACAAGGCGCGGTTCAAGGGCAAGGGCGTCCTGAAGGCGGTCGAAAACGTGAACAACGTTATCGCCGCGGAGATGGAAGGGCTCGATGCGCTCGACCAGGTGGACATAGACACGACGCTGATCGAGCTGGACGGAACGGAGAACAAGTCGAAGCTCGGTGCGAACGCCATTCTGGGCGTGTCGCTCGCGACCGCGCGCGCCGCGGCCGACTACCTGGAGATCCCGCTGTTCAAGTACCTTGGGCCGTACCACACGACGACGCTGCCGGTTCCGATGGCGAACATCCTCAACGGCGGATCGCACGCCGACAACTCGGTCGACTTCCAGGAGTTCATGATCATGCCGGTCGGCGCCGAGTCGTTCCGCGAGGCGGTCAGGATGACCGCGGAGATCTTTCACACGCTCAAAGGCGTGCTGTCGGACAAGAACTACTCGACGGCGGTCGGCGACGAAGGCGGCTTCGCGCCGAACCTGAAGAGCAACGAAGAGGCGGTGGAGCTGATCCTCCAGGCGATCGAGAAGGCGGGCTACAAGGTCGGCGATCAGGTGATGATCGCGCTCGACCCGGCCGCGAGCGAGTTCTACGACGCAAAGAAGGAGCGCTACGTCTTCAAGAAGTCGGACAAGCGCGAGCTCACCTCCGAAGAGATGGCGTCGTACTGGGCCGAATGGGCCGGCAAGTATCCGATCATCTCGCTCGAAGACGGAATGGCCGAAGACGACTGGACCGGCTGGAAGGTGCTGACCGAAAAGATCGGCAAGAAGGTGCAGCTCGTCGGAGACGACCTGTTCGTAACGAACACCGCGAGACTGTCACGCGGGATCAAGGAAGGCATCGCGAACAGCATCCTGATCAAGGTCAACCAGATCGGGACGCTCACCGAAACCTTCGAAGCGGTCGAAATGGCCAAGCGCGCGCGTTACACCGCGGTCGTCAGCCACCGAAGCGGCGAAACCGAGGACGCGTTCATCGCCGACCTTGTCGTCGCGTTGGGGACGGGGCAGATCAAGACCGGAAGCATGAGCCGATCCGACCGGCTTGCGAAGTACAACCAGCTGATGCGGATCGAAGACATGCTTGAGACCACCGCTCGCTACGCGGGCAAGGACGCGTTCTACTGCCTGTAAAGGTGTCGATGATGCCGGCAAGCGCCGGCCGGGGCCCCGGGTCATACCGGGGCCTTTTTTTTTGTCTACGCTTCCACGGTGAACGCGGAGTAGCCCTTCTGAGCGGTCGATCTGAGATCGACGTCGGTCACGTGCGCGTGCGGGGGGCCTTTCCTGAGCCAGTCGATCATCGCGTCAACGGCCGCCGCGCTCCCCTCCCCCTCCACGTAGACCGATCCGTCGGGCTCGTTGCGGACAAATCCGTGGACGCCCAGGCGCGAAGCCATCGATCGAGCCGAGTACCGGAACCCGACCCCCTGAACTCGACCATGGACGACCGCACGAAACGCTTTGTGATCGGGCATGCGCTCAGATCGAGGTTCGTTCCTCGATGAGCCGTTCGATCACCGCCAGGAGCTGGTCGAGCTCGAGCGGCTTCGCGACAAACGCGTCGGCTCCGTCGTCGAGGATCGCCTGCTGCTCCTCCGGGTCGTCGAGCCCGGAGATCGCGACGATGATCGGCTTGGCCGGCCCGCTCGACTCCTTGATGCTTCGCGCAAGCTTGTGGCCGTTGACGCCGGGCAGGTCGATGTCCAGAACAACCAGACCCGGCTTTTTTTCGGCGAGGAGTTTCCCGGCCTCGAATCCGTCGAACGCCTGGAAGACCTCCAGGCCGCTGCGCTTCTTCGCGAGGTACTGCGTGATCAGGTTGTTCAGGTCGTGGTCATCGTCGACGATCAGCGCGGTGTCGACGTCCATCTGTTCGTCGAGCACGCGCTGGAGCTCTTCGGGCATTCTCATGCCGCGCGAGTGAAGAAACTGGACCAGATCCTCCGAGTAGACCCGGTACTGGCCGCCCGGGGTCGTGAACGCCTTGAGATAGCCGTTCTTGATCCAGTTGATGGCGGTCTGGTTTACGACTCCGCAGATGTTCGCTACTTCGAGCGCGGAGAATATCCGCACCTTCTTGTCGTTTCTTGCCATGGTTCTCCCTCGAACGCTGACCGGGACTTACCTCTATGGTAGCAGTCTGCACGCGTTTCGGCAAGTATATATGTGAAACATCCAGAATATCAACGTAACCCGGGATCGTCCGACGCCGAATCGTCCGACGCCGCGTCGGCCGCGACCGATCGCGCGACCCGGTGAGAGAACCCGCGCCGTACGAGCTTGTCGACGATCTGTTCGCCCGACAGCGCGCGCCGCCGGGTCAGACGCTCTGCGTACTCGCGGGCAAGCCCGGCTTCGTCGGTACCGTCGTCGCGCATCACCGACTCGACGGCGGCGGCGGCCAGATCACCGGCGATACCGCGCTCGCGCAGTCGCGCGACCATGTGGCGCGGATCCTCCGGGTGCCCCGACAGTCGGCTGCGCACCCAGCTTTCGGCGTAGCGCCGATCGGACAGTGCCCCATCGCGCTCCAGGTCGTCGAGCACCGATCGGATGATGTCGACCGGAAGATCGCGCTGCAGGAGCTTCTGTGTCAGGAGAAAACGGCTGTGTTCGGATCGAGCCAGGAGAGAGATCGCCTGTCCGCGGACCTGAACGATCGCGCTGCGATCCAGGATCGACTGCCAGACCGCGACCGGAAGCTCGTCACCTTCGTGGAACGGTGATTCCTCCCAGACGCGCATCGAAACAAAAAAAGAGGAAGCGTCGGACAGGACGACGTGTATCTCCTGCCCGGGCCTCCTCCGTCTGCTCTTCGCGAGCTCCTGTACCTTAACGCTTGGAGAACTGGAACTTCTTCCGTGCTCCGGGTTGTCCATACTTTTTCCGCTCGACCATTCGCGGATCGCGCGTCATGAATCCGTTCGCGCGCAGCGACGGGAGGTTGGTCTCGTCGTGCTTTACAAGCGCACGCGCAAGACCGTGGCGAATCGCGCCGGCCTGCCCGGACGGGCCGCCGCCGATTACGTTGACGACCACATCGAACTTGCCGACGTTGTCGGTCACCGCGAGCGGCTGCTCGCAGATGTACGCCTGGACCTGATTGGGAAAGTACTCACCCAGGTCCCGACCGTTGATGCTGATCTTCCCGGTACCCTGCCGGAGGTAGACGCGAGCGACCGACGTCTTGCGCCGGCCGGTGCCTTGTGCCAGGTTCTGCTCCACTTCCTCAGACTCCTTTACGGTATGGACAGGACTTCCGGCTGCTGTGCAGCGTGCGGATGGTCCGGTCCGGCGTAGACCTTAACGTTCGTGAACAACTTCCGCCCAAGCCGGTTCTTCGGCAGCATCCCGCGGATCGCATGCTCGACCGGATAGGTCGGCTTGTGGCCCATCATCTGCTCGAAGCTCCGCGACCGGAGCGCCCCCGGGTATCCCGAGTGGTGATAGTACATTTTCTGCATCGGCTTGTTGCCGGTTACGCGAACCTTGTCGGCGTTGATGACGATCACGTAGTCACCAATCTCCTGATTCGGAGCGAACTCGGGCTTGTGCTTCCCGCGAAGCAGGGTCGCGACCTTCGTCGCGAGCTTCCCAAGAATCATGCCTTCGGCATCGACAACGTACCAGTTGCGCGCAACATCCTGCGTTTTGACAAATAGGGTCTTCATCTGCTCTTCCCGAAAGTCTATTCGTTCTTCTCGGCAGCCTCTTCCGCTTCTTCCTTCTTCGCCTCGATCCGGTCCTTGATATCGGCAATGCCGATGAAGACCGCGATCAGACCGACGAAGATGGCAAGAATAGGAACACCGCCCTTGAGGAAGTCAACCACGTAGGGCCACCACTGAAGCGACCACGCAACCGGAAGCACCGAGTAGACAGCAAACGCGATAAACACCAGACCTACGATCAGGGCTACCATCAAGACCTCCTCAACCTTCGAAACGTTCATGTAAGATAGCAAATTCCGCGATAGTGTCAACCACCCGCTACCTCCCGGCACCGCGCGAAGCGGCGCGTGCGCCGTCGCCGCCGCGGCCCGGAGTCAGTATCTTCGGCGTATGCACGAGGTATCGATCGATCGGCTGCGCTGTGTCGGGTGTGGCCTGTGCGAAGAGACGTTGCCGGAAGTGTTCCAGGTCGACCACGTCGCCGCCGACGTCATCGTGTCGGGCGTCGACGGCGCGCTGATCGCAGAAGTTGCCGCGGTCATGCACGACTGTCCGGTCGCAGCGATCTGCGTGCGTCCGCTATTGCATCCGGCGGCGGACGACGATGACCAGGAATGCGATAGAGAAGAAGAGCATCGGAACATTCGTCAGTATCAGCGGGAACACCGCTACGCCCCGAATGGTCACCTGGTCCAACCGCACCATGCCGAGCGTCTCCAGCGCTGAGAGCACGACATCGCCGTAGTGCGCGACGGTTCCGACCACGATGAGCATCCACGCGGTGTCGCGCGTCCGTGACCACACGAGTATCGCCAGGAATGTCGCCACCGCACCGATCACGAATCGTGAACCCATCGTGATGATCTGATCGACTCCCATCACCCCTCCTCTTCGGCGGCTTCGTCTGACGAAGCGGCTTCGCCCGCGGCCCGCTCGAGTAGCTTCCGTTCGCCATCCGACAGCTCGCCGGGCACGATCGACGGGCACCGTACGTCCGGGCTGATCACGATACCCGCGCGCAGGAACGATTCGAACCGGTTGCGGTACCAGTCGGGACGGTCGCGTTCGGCGGGTGTGGCAACGGGCCACAGGTAGGGTCCGACAGCGCGAAACCCGGCCAGATCGGGCGGGTGCAGCCGTGCGTCGTCGGGCCCCGATGGCGCGTCGTCGGGCCCCGATGGCGCGTCGCCGAGCGCGCGGACCAGTGCGGTGGCCGACGACGCGAGCGCGCGCAGGATAGCCTCCGGCAGGAGCGCCCCGTCCGGCGCGCTGCGGCCGCTGAATACGACGGGGACGACCGAAAAGAACGACGGGCACGGCACGGTCGGCACGATCGCGTCGCACCGTCCGGCGATCGCATCGCGGTCGCGCACAAAGGGCCGCCACACGACGACGGGCCCCGCGTCTGCGGGCAGATCGGGATCGGCCAGGTCGCGCGCGACCGGTGACCGGCCCGCGACGGCAAGCCCCGCGCCGGCGAGCGCCGCATCGGCGTCGACCCTGGTCGCGTAGAGCCCTACCTGGGCCTCTTCGACCCGAATGTCGCACGCTGCGAGCAGCCGCACTATCGCCTGGCGTGCGCGGTGAGCCTCCGGCGACGGAAGCGGGACCAGGCATCCTCGCTCGATGACCGCCTTCGTGTCGCGGATGAGTCCGGCGGCGCGGTGGCCCAGGATCGCGCGGCCGGCGTCCTGATAGCAGTCGATCAGCCTGCGGCCATCGGGCGTGTAGAGTCGGTACCCTCGCGCGCGGCGGATGCGCGGGAGGAGCGTAAGGAGCGTCGTGTCGACGTTACAGATCACCGGCGATCCTTTCCAGGGTGGAGTAACGCGTGAGAAACCGCGCGGTGCGGCCGGTCTCGAACTGCACCTGGACGACCGGTTCGCCGTCGCTGTCCCAGCTGCGCGTGACCACGCCGGCACCGTAGTCGTCGTGGTAGACCGCAGCGCCGGGCGGAAGCCCCGCGGCGGTCGAAGCCGCGCGGGCGCGCGCACCCGCGGGATGCCCGGTTCGGGGGAGCCCGCGGCGCGCGATGAGCTCGCTCGGGATCTCGTTCAGGAAGCGGCTTGGAGCACACTCCTTCGTCTGCCCGTGCAGCCTGCGCGACGCGCACGAACAGAGGTGCAGCTGGTCGCGGGCGCGGGTCACCGCCACGTAGAAGAGCCTTCGCTCCTCCTCGATCTCATCGGGGTCGGTGTCGGCGCCCCGAGGAAAGAGCCCCTCCTCCAGACCGGTGATGATCACGCGGTCGAACTCCAATCCCTTCGTGTTGTGCATCGTGATCAGCGTCACGCGCGCAGACTCATCGGCGTCAAGCTCGCGCCCCTGGTCAAGCTCGATCAACTCCAGGAACTCGCTCAGGCCCTCTTCGGTCGCCGGGTAGAGGCTTGCCGCGTTGACAAGCTCCTCCAGGTTTTCGAGCTTCGTCTTCGCGGTCACCTCGTCGGTGTTGGCCGCGTGGTGCTCCCAGAGGCCGCTGTCGCGGATGAGCCGCTCGGTGAAGTCGGACAGCGTTCCGGTGCCAAGCGTCCCTGTCACCGCGGTGACCGTGTCGACGAAGGCTCGAAGCGCCGACGCGGCGCGTTTGGAGAGCTTGGGGATCGCGGCCTCAGCGGCTATGAACAGGTCACCGCGCGCGTCGGTCAGGCGATCGGCGACCGCCTGGACGCTCTTGTCGCCGAGCCCGCGCGTCGGTTTGTTGACGATCCGGCGGAACGATATCTCGTCGCGGCGATTCGCGACCAGACGCAGCAGCGCGAGCGCGTCTTTGATCTCTTCGCGCTCGTAGAAGCGCAGCGATCCAACGATGCGGTACGGCACGTTCGCGCGCAGGAACGCGGTCTCGAACAGCCTGCTCTGCGCGTTGGTCCGGTAGAGGATCGCGGTCTCGACGTCGTCCTGTTCGATCAGGCTCAGGCAGAACTCCACCTCGTGGTCCTGATCGCGCAGGAGGTTGACCGTCGGGGCGTCCCCGCCGGCACGATCGGTCCATAGTGTCTTGCCGAGCCGCCCGACGTTGTTGCGCACAACCGCCCCGGCGACTTCCAGAATGGGGTTGGTCGACCGGTAGTTCTGCTCGAGCTTGACGATCGAAGTCCCCGGAAAGGTGTCGGCGAACGTCAGGATGTTCCTGACCTCTGCACCACGAAACCGGTAGATGCTCTGATCGTCGTCGCCGACGACGCAGACGTAGGTCGAGTCGTTCGCAAGCTGCTTCAACAGTTCGTGCTGCGCGACGTTCGAGTCCTGATACTCGTCGACCAGAATGTAGCGGAAGCGCTGCTGGAGCCGGGTACGGATCGCCGGAGTATCACGGAGCAGCTCGACGGGCTTCAGGATCAGCTCGCCGAAGTCGACGTTGCCGATCTCCTGCAACCGCTCCTGGTACGCGCGGTAGACCTCTGTGAACTCGGGCTCGTGCGTGATGACGTCCAGATTGTCGGCCGCGCGCAAGCCGTAGTCCTTTGCGCGACTGATCTGCCGCGCGTAGCGGACGAGCGTTGCGCGATTCTCTTCAGGGTAGATCGAGCGCAGCAGCATCACCGCATCGTCATCGTCGTAGATCGAGAAGGTGCGCGACAGCCCCGCCTCCGCGGCGTTGCGCCTGAGCATCCACGCGCCAAAGCTGTGAAAGGTCCGGATCATCGCGTCACCGGCTTCGGCGGTGATCGCCGCGGCGCGCTGCCGCATCTCGCCGGCGGCCTTGTTCGTGAAGGTGACGGCCAGGATCGAGTGCGGAGACACGCCGTAATGCCTGATGAGCCACGCGATCTTGACTGTGATGACGCGGGTTTTGCCCGATCCCGCTCCGGCAAGGATCAGTAGCGACCCTTCGCAGTGGAGCACCGCCGCGCGCTGCGCGTCGTTGAGCGAATCGAGCTCGGGGAGACCTGACACGCTACGATCCTATAGCGGCACCGCTTCCACGTCCAGTCCGTTGCGGCGAACGATCCGGCACCGGATGAAATCGCCGGGAACGACCATGGGCCCGTCTGCAGGATCGGGGACGTGGATCACGACGGCGCCGTCGACGTCGGGGGCCTGAGCGTAGCACCGCCCGAGCGCGAGCGGCTCCTGCGGCACGAGCTCTTCGACGAGCACGTCGAGCGTGCGCCCGACGAGGCGCTCGACCCGTTCGTGCGTGATCGGCCGCTGCCGTTCAGCGACCGTATCGGCCCGGCGCAGCGCGAGTTCGGGAGATACATCGAGCGGGGGGCTGCCCTTCATCGCACGGGTGCCGTCTTCGGGGGAGTACGGAAACACGCCGAGCCAGTCGAGCTGCACCCTCTGCTGGAACTCGAGCAGCTCGTCGAACGCCGCGTCGTCCTCGCCAAAGAAACCCACCAGAAACGTCGACCGCAGGAACACGTCGGGAAGCGCGTCTCTGATCCGTGAAACCAGGTCCAGGTACCCGTCGGCGGTTCCGGGACGCGCCATCCGGCGCAGCACCGCGGTCGACGCGTGCTGGAACGGTATGTCGAAGTACGGGAGGATCCGCGGGTCATCACGCACGATGTCCAGAAATCCTTCGGGAAACCGGTCGGGGTAGACGTAGAGCAGCCGGACCCAGAACTCTCCTGGAAGCTGCGATATTGCGCGAAGGAGCGTCTCTCCGGTGGCGCTGCGCCCGGCTTGCGAGGCGTCGCGATCCGCGCCGTACGACGCCAGGTCCTGCGCGACCAGGTTGATCTCCCGGATCCCCCGGTCTACGAGCGTGCGGACCTCCGTGACGATCGCGTCGAGCGGCTTGCTTCGCGCGCGCCCGCGGATCAGAGGAATCGCGCAGAACGAGCAACGGTTATCGCACCCTTCGCTGACCTTCACGTACGCGGAGCCCGGGAGCGACAGCAGGCGGCTCCGTTCGTGCGAATCGAGCGCGGCGTCGGGGACCGACACCCGCGTGCCGCCGGCGTCGAGCGTTCGCAGGAACTCCGCGATCCGATGCGGCGCGCGATTGCCAAAGACCCCGGCAAGCTCCGGAATCTCGACGACGAGCTCGTCGGGGTAGCGCTGCGACAGGCACCCGGTCACAACGACGCGCGCGTCGGGGTAGTCGTGGAGCATCGCGAGCGTCACGTCGATCGACTCCTGCTTGGCAGGCTCGATGAAGCCGCATGAGTTGACCAGGATTACATCGGCGCCGCCCGGATCGTCGGCGCACTCCCACGCGTCGCGTTCGAGCGCCGCGATCATGACCTCTGCGTCGACTTGATTCTTTGCGCACCCGAGGTTCTCGATGAAGAAGCGACGGGTCGAGCGACTGGAGGACGACATGCGCGATCAGTAGACCGGAAAGATCTGAAGCAGCTGGTCGCCGGTCTGCTGACCGGGCACCCACGCGATCAGCGCCGCCGTGACCTGACCCGGACCACCGAGCGGAACGTCCTGACCGGCGACCTGGAGTCGCGTGCTACCCGCGTTGGAGACCCACAGCTTGATCTGGCGCTGCGCGGTCACAGAGATCGACTGGCCGCTCTGGTGATACTGTTCAACGCGCGGCGCGGAGTCGAGCTGATAGCGGACCATCGTGTTCCCGACGAAGTTGATCTGGATCGTGAAGGGGGCGGCCGTGGTCGCCTGCGTGATCAGCCGCGCCTGCGCCTCCCGGGCGGGAATCGAAGTAGCCCCCAAGTCGGGCAGGCCCGAATCCTGGACGGCCCCATCGTCGACGACGGCGGCCGCCGCGGGGACTCCGCCGCGATCAAACCGCAAAACGGCAGTCGGTGGTGTCTCCTGGGTCTCGAGCCGTCTGACGACGACGCGCAGATCAGCCCGGCCGTCCTGCGTCAGATCGAGCACCGCGTCCTGGTCGGCGCCGATCGCGCGTTCGGCGTCGCCGTAGCGCAGCGTCAGACTCTGGCCGATCGCGGCAATCGTGACGGTGTAGTCGACGTCGAGCACCGGCACGACGATCCGGTCGCCAAGCGCGAAGCGCTGTTCAACGATCTGTTCGACCATTCGGTGCGTTCGCCCAACCGGCGTCGACGGCTGTTCGGCTACCGGCGTAGCGTCTTCAGGCTGCCGGACAAACACGTCGCTGGTTACCGCCAGATATCCGATCCCGACGACCGCGGCGATCGCGACGGCTACGATGAGAATCCGGCCGACGGGCAGCTGGTGCCGCGGCGCGATGAGCTCCTCGATCGGCGGCGGCTGCTCCTGCAGCTGCATGTTGTGGTAGAGCTGAATGGTCTCCTGGGGATTGAGCCCGAGGTAGTCGGAGTAGGTGCGCATGAAACCGATCAGGTACGGATCGCCCGGGAACGCGGAGAAATCCTCGTTCTCGAGCGCATCGATGAAACGCTTGGCGATGTGCGTGTCGCGCGCGACCTGCTCGATCGTATAGCCGTGAGACTCTCGGGTATGGCGAAGCCGCGCTCCAACTGACTCCATTCAGCCCTCGGGGTTGGTCAGGAAGTTCTCGCTGATACTCGCCGACGGATCCGGCGTGTACTCGAAGGTCTGATCGGAGAGGCGCTGATTCACCCGGATGTCCGAAAGCGTCATTCTTACCTCGGACCAGTCGATCCGGGTGCCCTCGATCCGCCGGATGAGCCCCTCGCTGTCTACACTGAGAATCAGCCGCCGGAACGCCTCGGTAGTCTGCCGGCTATCCAGGCGAAGTCTTGTCACCAGCTCCGGGGAGTCGGGACTGAACGGCACCGGCTCGGGCCCTTCCAGGTACGCGACGGTATAGTTGCGCCGCAGCAGCGCAAGCCCCTCCGCGGTGGCGAGCCCTCCGGGGACTGTGGCGGTCGAACCGCGCAGATCCTGTCGCAGGACAACGTTGACGGCGGGGATGTAGATCTGCAGCACGCGACCGTTGGAGACGATGACCTGATCCTTCGGTTGCGTGAAGTCGATGCGGATCATGTTCGGCCGCTTGTACAGCAGCGCCCCGCGCATCGTGCCGGTCTCATCGGTCCAGACCATCGTCGCCGTGTAGTCTTCGATGGTCGCGTAGTTCGCCGCGACGTTGGCCAGGAACTCACTGGCCGTGAGCATCGACTGCGCACCGGCGACAAGCGGAGACAATACAAGAAGCAGAACCACACCAAATGTGCGGGATAGAGAACGAATCATTGCCCCGATCTTCTTGCAGCAGCCCCGGTTTGTCAAGTCAGCCCACGAATGTGGTCGCGAAGTTCGGCCGCCCGCTCGTAGTCCTCGCGCGCGACCGCGTCGGCGAGCTCCGACGCAAGTTCGTCCGCCGGATCGTCGTGCTCCGTATCGATCTTGTCGAGCGTGGAGCGCAGGTAGTTCACCGATCGCACCCGCTCGAACTGAAACGCGGGAGTGTCGACCTCCTTCATCGCCTGGATGACACCGATCGCCGCCTTTATCGTCTCCCTGGCCTGGGCGCGGTCGTTGAGCTGGATATGGCGCATCGCCTGCGCCGCCGCGTGCATGCGGTAGATGTACGGCTTGTACTGAAGGACCGCCACGCGGTCGGAGTCGCTGTCGCAGAACCGCTGCAACAGATCGCAGATCGCAAGATTGTGCGACGTGTCGCGTACGACCCGGTCAAAGTCGTTGAGCTGGTAGAGCATCAGGTAGCGATAGTAGAAGAGCACGCCTTCGTTCTGCATAGCGGCGCATTCGGTGTGCGTCAGCGTGAACCCGGTTTCGGATCCCTGCGCGCCGACGTGCTCGGCGAGTCTTGTCTGAACCGCATCGACCATCGTGTCGTACCCGTTTGGTCGCGCGCCGTCGGGTCGCCCGTCGAGCTCGTACTGCTCGATCCCGAGCGGCTGCCTGACCTGCAGTACCTGGTGTCCGCCTTCCGCATCGACGAGGCGGATATTCTGCTCGGGATCGTACGGCCACTCCTGAAGAAATCGGGTCAGGTCACCGTTCATACTCACAAGATACTACGTTTTGGCAACGGTTTCCGACTTGATCGGTGGCTTCAGTCAGAGTAGACTCCGCGCATGCCCGACAACGCTGACAGCACCACCGGAAGCTCTTCGGTCACCGTCGTGTCGGTCGGCGGATCGATCGTGGTGCCCGACGGCGTCGACGTCGCATTCGTGTCGGCCTTCGCCGGATCGATGCGCGCGTATCTGGACGCCGACCGCGCGCGCCGGCTGGTGCTTGTGATCGGCGGAGGCGCGACCGCCCGGACTTCACAGGCCGCCGCGCGGAAGCTCGACCCGAACGTAGACTCGGCCTTTCTGGATGAGATCGGCATCGCGGCGACGCGTGTGAACGCGGCGATCGTCAAGGCGGCGTTCGCGGAGCTCTGTTCGGCACCGGTCTTCACCGATCCGACTACGATCGCCGCGAACCAGTCGCGGGTGATGGTCGGAGGCGGCTGGAAGCCGGGCTTCTCCACCGACACGGTCGCGGTCTACGCGGCGCAGGCGGTCGGCGCCGATCGCGTCGTGAACCTGAGCAATATCGCGATGATCTACACCGCCGATCCCAGGACAGATCCCGACGCACGGCCGCTGCAGTCCATGAGCTGGCAGGAGCTGTTTGCGATCGTCGGCGACGACTGGACTCCGGGCAAGAACACACCGTTCGATCCGGTGGCGACCAGACTGGCCGCTTCGCTGGGGATGACGGTGATAGCCGCCGACGGGCGGAACCTAGAGAATCTTGACGCGCTCCTTGCCGGGCGTCGCTTCGTCGGCACAACGATCTCCTGAAGGGGTCTCTGCGAAGCTACCGTCCGGCGAGCACCGACGCCAGGTCAGATCGAAGGATCGAAGTCATCAGACCTTCCGGCTCGGCAAGGACCGCAAAGCGGGCAACCGCGCGCGCGCGCAGCGTCCGGTCTTCCATGCGCTCGATCGTCCTGATCGCGAGCCGGGCGCTCGATGTGCGAACGAATCCAGGAACCACCTGCTCGCGCAGCGCATCGGCCAGGAACGTAGCGCGGTCGCTCGCGAGCAACGCGACGACCAGGAAGTCGTCGGCCAGGCCGAACCGGTTGTCGGCGATCAGCTGTTCGGCAGCGGCGAGCGCGATTACGCCCCGGATGTACTCATCGCGCGCGCCGTCCAGGAGTTCGGTCAGGGGGCCGATCTGATCCAGGCGAACGCGAAGACGTGCCACCCCTTGAAGAAGCTCGACGCTGTCCTGGAGCCGCGGGGTGTCGACCAGCGCGCTCTGAACCGCCGAAGTCAGCTGCGTGCTCCGTACGGGAGCCGCCGCATCGAACAGCTCAGACGCAACCAGAAGCCGCGTCTCGGCCCGGCGCAGGTCGTCGTCAATCGCATCGATCCCGCGTGCGACCCGCTCGAGCGTCGCGCGGCGCTCCGCGGCTGACACAGCGCCCCGCGCGAGCACGGCTGCTGCGCGTATAACCGCGGCGGGATCGACCAGGCGCTCCTCTATTCGGCGGCTGACATCGACGGCGCCTGCCCGCGCGAACAACTCGATCGCCTGCAACGCGTAACGCGAATCGGCGACCGACTCGATCGCACCGATTCCGTCGACTTCCGCCTTTGCGATCCGCGTCAGCCGTACGACCAGGTCGGCGTCCTGAGCCGTAGTCGCAAGCCGCGCAAGCGACGCGATCAGAAGCAGCCGCCGCGACGGGTTCGCGACGCTGCGCGCCGCCGGGATCGCCTGCTGGATCAGCCCCGCGACCGACAGCCCCGCCTCCGCCGCCTGGTACGCCTGGGCGACGCGGACGATCGTTTCTACCCGGAGCGCCGGCTCTTCGATGATCAGAACCTGGTCCACCGTATCCCGGAGCCCCGCGCGAAGCTGTTCGCCCGACGCGAGCGCGCTCTGTACGATCAGCGGCAACAGCGTTGCGCGGATTCGGTCGTCCGAGCTTTGATCGACGAATGCGACCGCTTCGGCCATCACGGTCGCTGCGATCGGGTCACCGATCGCGCCGAGGAGCGCAAGCATCCGCACCCGCGCGATGACACCCTCTTCGGTCTCGGCGACGTCGCGACCGAGCGCAAGAGCGCTCCGCGCGAGTCCGCGAGCGCTCACGATATCGTCGATCGCCAGATACCCGTCGGCGATATCGACGTAGAGGCGCATCCGTTCCATCCGGTCGACAAGCCTGGTCGCCTCTGCGACGGCCAGGCCCAGGAACGTCGTCGGATCCGAAACCGCGGGCGGTGCCGCGTCGGGAATCGTCGGACAACCGACGACTGCGACGCAGCATGCGGCGATGAGAAGGGACCGACGGATCGCGGTCAACTCGAAGGGTTCACGAGGAGCGTGCCGTACTTCTCGCCAGTGGCGAACCGGAGCACCGCGCTTCGGGAGCCGTTCAGCTTCTCAGCCGCCTTCAGGCCGAGTTCGACCTGCCCACCACGGACGCTGTTCTTGAGCAGGATCTTGCCGTACGCAAACGCCGACTCGTCGATCTGATCGGGGTCGGTAGAATCGCCGACGTAGAGACGGACGACGTACTCGGTCGTCATCAGACCGAGGTCGAATCCGTCGTTCGGGTGAATGTGGACGGTTCGGTCGTCCATCGAGAAATCGCTCAACACGTTGAGCGGCGACGTGCTCTTCACAAGACGCTCCTCCTCTGCGATTGTAGGGGGGCTTCAGACTCCGGTCAAGAAGCCGCGAAGGAGATACGATGTTTCAGTCCGAACGATTCCTGGGTCGCCTGTCAAAGCTGCGCAAGGAGCATCGCGATGAGCCGCATGACGAGCAGGTCGCGCTCGTTCGCCCCGCGTTCATCGGAGTGCTGCCGGCCTTGCCTGGATCGATGGCGGACGAGGTGTTCGATCTGTTCGCTGAGCGCATCATCGAACGAAGCGGGTCCGCCGGCGTGTTCTTCGACGACGCACGCTACCTTGCGGACGTGGCCGACCTGTTTGCCGAACAGTACGACGAACAGAACGATCCGCTCGACCGAAGCGACTGGGCCGTCATCGGCGATATTGTCAACGACTACGCGCTCGATCTGGATATGGGATGGGTCACGTACGTGATGAAGCTCGTCGTGGATCACGGCGGCATCGGTTCGCAGCGCAGCGACGACTGAAAGAGGTGGCAACGGTTACCGTCGCCGACTACAGACGGTCGCGGACGCGGCGCGCGAAGTCGGGGGTGGAGAGCTTCAGGAAGTGAGCCGGATCGATGAGCTCGGTACCGATATGGATCTCGAAGTGGAGGTGCGGCCCGGTCGAATTGCCGCTGCTACCGAGCGTCCCGATCCGCTGCCCCTGCGTAACGTGCTGTCCGCGGCGAACATCGACGGTATTCATGTGCGCGTACTTGCTGCGGAATCCGTACGGATGGTCTATCTCTACGAACCAGCCGAACCCGCTGATCGGATCGAACCCGGCATCGGCGACTACGCCGTTACCGGCGGCGACGATCGGCGTGCCCGTGTGCCACCAGATATCGAAGCCGCGGTGCATGTACCACGTCTTCAGGAACGGGTGCACATTCGGTCCGAACTCCATCGTTACACGCCCGAGCCCGTTGATCAGCGGCCACATGTTCGGGATGTCGCGCAGGAGCTCGCGGTGCAGACCGATCACGTCAGACAGTTCGCCAAGCGGACCGATCGCGTCGCGCAGCGATGAGACGGCGCGCTGCAGATACTGAATCTCCTGCAATCCCTCTTCGGCCAGGTCGGCCGTCCGAAGGAGCGAGGCCAGATCGAAGTCACCAGCGCGGCTGCTGCCGAGGCCGGCGTTTCCTTCTATTCGGCGCAGTGTGCCGGTGAGCGCGGCCCGAAACTCGTCGTACGCCTGCAGGAACACGACGATCTCAGAACGGACCTCTTCCAGGCTCGCTTCGGCGTCCCTGATCCGGACGCTGCTGTCACGGACAAGTTGATCTGTATCATGCGATACGGTAAGGAGATAGGAGAAACCACCGGCAACGGATACGAGCAGGAAGACCAGAAAGAGCATCGCGAAGACGCGCACCTGAAGCGTGTGTACCTGTCGTTCGGTGTGCGGCACGAGCATGATCGTGATCCGCTGGCGGCCGTAGCGCAGGAGTCGCTCCGGAAGTCGGGCGACCCACGAGATCACAACCCGGACGGCGCGACGAAGGCGGGCGTAGTGAGCACTATGTTCGTTGCCGATCTGTCTCGAGTCTTCCGAGTGCAAAAAAAGCTCCACCTCTATGGTCGGCGTAATCGTATGAACACTGCAGAGTATATGCTATCACCGCGCAGACTGCAAGCAGCGCCGCCCGTAGCGCTCGCCCGTTGGTCAGAATCGGAGTATAATGCGCGTATGATACGAACCGCGCTGCGCCGCGCTTCACGCGCGCGGGTGGTGTCGATGGTTGTACTGCTCGCGACCACGCTACTCGCGTTCTCCGTCACCGCTTCGGCCGATACCGGACCGGTATACGTGATCCCGATCCATGGTGAGATCAACCCCAGCCTGATGGTCTTCCTGCGTCGGAGCACCGACGCCGCCGTACGCGCGGGGGCAAGCCACATCATCTTCGATATCGACACCTTTGGCGGCAGAGTCGATTCTACGCTGCAGATCACCACTATCATCGGCAGCCTCACCGACGTCCGTACGGTGGCATTTGTGAACGTGTCGCCGGCGGGAACCGGCGTGAGCTGGTCTGCCGGTGCGCTGATCGCGCTCGCGACCGACGCTATCTACATGGCCCCCGGCACGTCGATGGGCTCCGCCGCACCGGTTATCCAGGGGCCCGAAGGCTCGCAGCCGGCCGACGAGAAGACCGTCAGCGCGGTGCGCACGCAGATGGCGGCGCTCGCTGAGAAGAACGGCCATCCGGTGGCGATCGCCCGCGCGATGGTCGACTTCGACATCAAACTGTACGAGGTCATCGAAGGCGACACGATCACGGTTGTGACCTCAGGCGAACTGGAGGCGCTCCTGCGCGACGCCGAACGCGACGGCCGCGAGGTGGAAGTGGGTCGCGTCGTGTCGGAAGCTGGGAAGCTCCTGTCGCTGACCGCCGGAGAGATGGAGCGGTACGGCGTGTCCGACGGTACGGTCGGATCGCTCGATCAGTTGCGCGCGGCGCTCGGCGTCGAAGACCGGGAGATCGTACGGCTCGAACCGTCGACCGCGGATCAGGCCGTGTCGATCCTGACCGGCGGCGGGCTGACCAGCCTGCTGATCCTGATCGGGCTCATCGCGCTGTTCGCTGAGATCACGAGCCCCGGCTTCGGCATCCCCGGTGCGATCGGCATTCTCTGCTTCGCGGTGATCTTCGCGGCCAACGGATTGCTCGGTCGGGTCGGATCGTTCGAGTTGCTGCTGTTCATCCTGGGTACGGTGCTGCTCGTGCTCGAGATCTTCGTGATACCAGGGTTCGGCATCGCGGGCATCTCCGGAATGGCGCTGATCGCGATATCGCTGATTCTGTCGCTGCAGACCTTCGTGATCCCCGACTTCGAGTGGGAGTGGCGCGCGTTCCACCAGAACGTGCTGATCGTGATCGGCAACATCGTTGGCGCGCTCATCGCGTTCGGTGTGCTTGCGCACTTCGTACCGCGGTTCAGGGCTTTCTCACGGCTCATCCTGGCCGACACGCAGGCGGCGCCCGGCTTCACAGTACAGGACGTATCGGTTGAGCAGGGTCTGATCGGCAGACGCGGCACAACGGTGACGCCGCTTCGGCCGGCCGGCAAGGCGACCTTCGACGACGACGTCGTCCCGGTCGAGTCTGATGGTGACTACATCGAGGCGGGCGTCGACGTGGAGATCGTCGCGGCGACCGGCAATCGCACGGTCGTACGGAGGGTATAGTGCCACTCTGGGTGTCGTTCGCGCTGCTTGCAGTCGGAATCCTCGCGATCTACGTCGAGATCTTCGTGCCCGCCGCGGGCATGATCGGCCTGGCAGGGGCCGGTTCGATCGTGGCCGGGGTCGTTCTGGGGTACGCGTATCACGATCTGTTGACCGGGAGTATCGTGCTGGTCACTAGCCTGGTCGTGACTCCGGTTGCGGTCGTGATCGGTTTGAAGGCGTTTCCGAATACACCGGTCGGACGAAGGCTCATCCTGGGGGATACGGTCCCGACCTTCGACAACGGTGGGCTCGGCCCGCGCGAAGGCGCCGGCCGCCAGGCTGTGCCGGTCGATGTGGGTGACGAAGGCGAAGCGATCACGGTGCTGCGACCGTCGGGTACCGCGCGGTTCGGGTCGAACCGGATAAGCGTCGTCACGTCGGGAGAGTATATCGATAACGGCAGCCCGATCCGCGTGACGCGCGTTGAGGGAAGCAGGGTCGTCGTGCGAACGATCGCGGCGCGTCACGCGGATGCGGCCGGATCGAACGATGCGGCCGGATCGAACGATAAGATGGAGGCATAGATGGAAATCGTAATTATCTACACGGTACTGGGAATCGTCGCGCTCGGACTGCTCGTGCTCTTCGTGAAGTTCTTCGGGCTCTGGTTCCGCGCGCTCCTGTCGGGGGCTCCGGTCGGACCCGCGCGGCTTATCGGGATGTACCTTCGCAAGGTGAACCCGTCGGTAATCGTCGACGCGCGCATCATGCTGACCAAGGCAGGCCTCCCGCTCGACAGCGACCTTCTGGAGACGCACTACCTTGCCCGCGGTGACGTAGCACGCGTCAGCCAGGCTCTGGTAGCGGCGAGCAAGGCGAACATTCCACTGCCGTTCGGGCGCGCCGCGGCGATCGATCTGGCCGGCAGGGACGTCCTGGAAGCGGTCAGGACGAGCGTCAACCCGAAGGTGATCGACTGCCCCGACCCGAGCAAGGGCAAGCAGGCGATCGACGCGGTCGCGCGCGACGGTATCCAGCTCAAGGTGAAGGTCCGGATCACGGTCCGCGCGAACATCGAGCGGCTCGTTGGTGGCGCGACCGAAGAGACGATCATCGCGCGCGTCGGTGAAGGAATAGTGACGACGATCGGCTCGTCGGAGAACTACAAGACGGTGCTCGAGAATCCCGATCTGATCTCCAAGCGAGTGCTTGAGAAAGGACTCGACGCGGGCACGGCGTTCGAAATCCTGTCGATCGACATCGCCGACATCGACGTCGCCGACAATATCGGGGCGAAGCTGCAGGCCGATCAGGCCGAGGCCGACATGCGCCGCTTCCAGGCGGAGGCGGAGAAGCGACGCGCCGCGGCATTCGCGCTCGAACAGGAGATGCGCGCTCTCACGCAGGAGAATCGCGCGAAGGTAGTCCTCGCCGAAGCCGAGATCCCGAGGGCGATCGCGGAGGCGTTCCGCGCCGGCAACATGGGCATCATGGACTACTATCGACTGAAGAACATCGAGGCCGACACATCGATGCGACGCGGAATCGGTGGAGGCGACGAAGACGGATCGGCAGGATCGCCGCCGCCGGAGAACCGGTAACCGATGGATTTTGGTCAGCTCTTTTCGCTGATATTCGCGTCGCTGCTTGGACTGCTGCCGATACTGCTGCTGATCGGCCGCCGCGCGCGGATGCGCGAAGAAGAGGCCGCGGCGCAGGATCAGGCGGAAGCGACTAAGGGCGGCGTCTCACCGGAGGGTGCACGCGACCAGAGCGGCGGGCAGGCTGCACGCGTGCCGGCCGCCCGCGGGCAGCCGGCGCGACCCACCCCGCGCTACGATGCGGGCGAGTCATCGATCCTGTCGCGGATCGTCAGGCCCGACCGCGCGCCGGGCGGGAGCGACCGCGAACGCGAAGCGACGCGCGAACCGCTGTCGGCAGGGCGTCCCAAGCGCGCCGTTGAGCGACCATCGCCCGCGCGGGGGGCGACACCAGCGCGCGGACAGATCGCAGCGCGCCGCGTAGCGCGCCTGACTCCGCTCCAGCAGGCGATCGTCTACCGGGAGGTACTCGGTCCGCCGGTTGCGCTTCGCGATCGCGCCGGTTCCGACGCGATCGGCTCCTGAAAGAGGACTACCGCCCGAGCGACCCCCACACGGGCTCCAGGTCGATCACGCGACCACTCTCCGCTGCTTCGTCGATGGTGAGCGCGACGACCGCGCTCTGCAATCCCTCTTCGCCGCTGCACGCGGGTGGGACCCCGTCGGTCATCGTCCGGTAGAGTTCCTTCATGATGAACGAGTCGCCGCCGCCGTGGCCGCCCCCGGTCGCGTCGACTGCCTGCTCGGCTTCTCCGAGTCGCCGCACGCGCAGGCTTCCGGTGTAGAGTTCGGCGATCATCGTGCCTTCGCTCCCCGAAAGGTACATCCGACGCTCGGGGATCGCGTTCGACATCGTCGCCTGAAACTGGACTTTCACGCCGTTGCGATACTCGATGATCGACACGAGCGTATCCATGATCGACTTGTCCGATGAGAACGGGCAGTCGACCGCGTGCGGATCGTTCCAGCCGCCGAAGACGCTGCGGCCATCGTCGCCACGGAACCGATCGACCAGGTCACGATTCTCCGGGACGAACAGATCAAGCCCGCCGAACGCGGCGATTCGCGTCGGCAGTGATCCGGCGAACCAGTTGATCAGATCCAGGTCGTGACAGCACTTCTCCAGGATGTGCGGCCCCGACAGCTCCTTGTGGCGTCGCCAGTTTCTCATGATGTACGCGCCGTGGTCGGGGGCGATGTTCTCATTCGCGTCGATCGACAGAACCCTGCCGATCGTTCCCGAGTCGAGGTGCTCGCGCACCGCGCGGTAGAGCGGCGCGTACCTGAGGACGAACCCGGTCGCGAAGTGCAACCCACTGGTCGCGTGCGCGTCGCTTATCGCACGGCAGTCGTCGATCGTCGTCGCAAGCGGCTTCTCTGAGAAGACGTGCTTACCAGCCGCGAAGCCCGCCATGATATGATCACGGTGGTACGCGTTCGGTGAGAAGACCATGACCCAGTCGACGTCGTCGCGATCGATCGCCTCAGCGGCCGATTTGACGATGTCGGGAGTCCGCTCCCAGGCGCGAGCGCACTCGGCGGCAACGGCCGCATCAGGATCGAACACCGACCGCACCGCGACGCGCTCTCCGTCGCGCAGGAGCTGCCCGACGACAAACCGGGCGCGGCTACCCGCGCCGATCACCGCGACGCCGATCGGGTCACGAGAATCCTTCACCGTCACCGCGACGGCACCACCGTCGCTCATGCGAGTTTCGGCAGCATGTCGCCGTGCGCGTCGATCAGCTCGTCGCACATCTGCCTGATCTTCGCGAGCGGGAGCTCGGCTGCGGTATGCGGGTCAAGGTACGCGGCCTGGTAGAGCCGTTCGCGGCTACCGGAGAGCGCCGCTTCGATCGTCAGAAGCTGGACGTTGATATTCGTCATGTTCATCGCGGCGCACTGCGTCGGCAACGCACCCTGATACGTCGGCTGTACCTTGTTCTGATCGACGAGCGACGCGACTTCGACCACCGCTTCGTCGGGAAGGTTCGTGATCACGCCGTTATTGAGTACGTTCCCGTGGATCCTCGTCGGCACGTTCGTGACGACCGCGTCCATGATGTACGATCCGTACTCGTGCGATCGCTTGTGTTCGAGCGATGCGTTGTGCACGATATCGTTCTTGCGAGCAGCCCACTGTTCGATCTGCTTCTCGCACCGGCGCGGGTACTCGTCGAGCGGGATACCGTATCGGTCGATCAGCTCCGGGTAGCCCGACTTGATCCAGAACGGGCTGTACTCGGCGTTGTGCTCGGAACTCTCGGTCACGTAGTACCCGAAATGGCGCATCACTTCGTAGCGCACCATGTCCCAGTGGGTGGAGCCGTCGGCGACCGCCTTGTCGTTCTTCGCGAACGCGCGCTTCCTGACTTCGGGATAGATGTCGGTGCCGCCTGCCGTGAGCTCGAGCAGCCACGCCATGTGGTTGATCCCGGCGATTTTCCACTGCGCGCCTTCGATATACTCGTTCATGTCGAGTGACTTCAGAAGACTCGGCACGCACGACTGGACGCTGTGACACAGGCCGACGGTCGCAATGTCGGTCGCGCGCAGCACCGCGCCGGTCACGATCGCCATCGGATTCGTGTAGTTCAAGAGCAGCGCGTCGGGACACACTTCTTCCATCTCGTGCGCGAAGTCGACCATGACCGGAATCGTGCGCAGGCCGCGGAAGATCCCGCCGATCCCGAGCGTATCGGCGATCGTCTGGCGCAGCCCGTACTTCTTCGGGATTTCGAAGTCGATGACGGTACTCGGCCGGTAGCCGCCGACCTGGATCGCGTTCACGACGAAGTCGGCGTCCTTCAGCGCCTCTCTGCGCGTTTCCACGCCCAGGTGCGCCGATACGGTCGATCGACCGTCGTTGACCGACTGGTTGAGGTTCTCAACCATCATCCGCGACTCTTCGAGCCGCTCCGCGTCGATGTCGTAGAGCGCGATGTGCGCGTCGCGCAGCGACTCGGTGAGCATCGTGTCACCGAGGATGTTCTTCGCGAAGACGGTGCTGCCGGCACCGATGAAGGTGATTTTGATCATATACACTCCTGGATTTTACGCTGTCCCCGGGTGCCCTGTCCCCGGGCGCAGCTCGTTGGGATCCTCACTACTCTACCCGATCGGGCCGGCGGTGAGAAGGGGCCGCGGGGAATGCGCGACTACGCGGCTGTCGGTGATCCGGGTGCGCCGTCCCGACGGCGAACTCGCTACTGCACGCCGCCGACGGCGTCGCCAATCGCGGCGACGAGAGCATCGACGTCTTCGCGCGTCGTGTCGTAGCTGCACATGAACCGGACGACCCCGAGCGGCTCGTCCCAGACGTAGAAGAAGAAGCTCTTTCGCACGCGCGGTATCGCGCTCTGTGGCAGCTTCACGAAACAGCCGTTCGCGTGGACCGGCTGAACGACCTCGACCTCTGGAAGCGTATCGAGTCGCTCGCACAGATAGGTCGCCATCTCGTTTGCGTGTCGCGCGTTCCGCTCCCACAGATCGGTCGCGAACAGCGCTTCGAAGCCCGCGGCGATGTAGCGCATCTTGCTCGCGAGCTGCGTGCCCTGTTTGCGGATGAACTCGAACTCATCGGCCAGATCGGAACGGAAAAACACGACCGCTTCGCCGAACATCAGCCCGTTCTTGGTCCCACCAAGCGACAGGATGTCTACCCCGAGCTTGCCGGAAGCCTCGTAGAGCCCCAGTCCGAGCGAAACGGCGGCGTTGCTGATCCGCGCGCCGTCCATGTGCAGCACCAGGTCGTGCCGCCGACAGAAGCGCGACAGTTCGCGAATCTCGTCGACCGAGTAGACGGTCCCGACTTCTGTCGCCTGCGTGATCGACACGACGCGGGGTTGCGAGTGGTGAGGCACGCCGGACACCGACAGCAGCGGTTCGATTCGCGCAGGGTCCAGGCGCCCGGACGGCGACGGAACCGGAAGCAGCTTCGCGCCGGTGAAGCGCTCGACCGCGCCGCACTCGTCGACATTGATGTGAGAGCAGTCGGTACAGATCACCGCGTTGTGCGCGCGAAGCGCGGACTGGATTCCGAGTACGTTCGCACCGGTTCCGTTGTACACGAAGTAGACCGAACTCTTGCGACCGAACACCCGCCCGAGCGCCTTCGTCGCCGACGCGGTCCACGGGTCATCCCCGTAGCCGACCGCGTGGCCCGCGTTGGCACTCGCGATCGCGGCCATCACCTCCGGATGCACACCGCTCGCGTTGTCGCTCGCAAAAAATCGATCTGACATTGAAGCTCCTCTACCCGGGTCCACTCATGATACCGCCGCCGCGCGGACGTGTCAGCCCAGAACAGCCACCGGGGCCGAAAACCCGCGACGATTGACACCGCTGTCGGCCTCCAATAGCTTTCGCCTCCTGATGGACAGCGCCGACATCACCGACTACCTCTACGCACAGCGCTTCTACTTCCTGGCCGAACAGTCGCTGAACATGATGAAGAAGGGCCTGTCGGAGCTGTTACGTGAGCACGGTCTCACGCATTCCCAGCACCTGATCCTTCTGGTGCTTCGGTACGCCGAGTTTTCGTCGCATCGCCCGATGAGCACCGACATCGCCTACCTGCTCGGGCTGGAGAAGCACTCGATCACCGCCGTCGTCGACAAGCTCGTCGCCGACGGCCTGGTCGAGCGGAGCCGAAGCGAAGAGGACCGGCGTGTGGTCCACCTGGGTCTGACCGCCGCTGGGCGCGAACTCTCCGCGATCGTCCATGAAAAGACGATTGCGACGATTTCGGTCGTGCCCGACCACGCGCGCGACGAGTTTGCGCGGATGTGCGGCTTCCTGGAGTCGCTTCGCGAGCACATCGCGACCGCGTCGGGCCAGCCGGGAGAGATCTACGCGCGCGCGTACCAGTCTCTACTATTGGACGGCCAGGATGCATTTCGGGCGAATCGACGCGACGCCGCCGATTCACCTTGACCGATCGTGAATCCCGCCCCTACAATGACTCGTCATCGAACTATTCGATAGCGAGGTATGATTCATGGAGCAGAGCTTACTCCTGGGCGACGAGGCAGTCGCGCTTGGCGCGATCCACGCGGGCGTGGGCGCGGCGTACGGGTACCCGGGCACACCGTCGACCGAGATAATCGAAACGCTCATCGCGCGCCGCGACGGCTATACCGTACAGTGGAGCTGCAACGAGAAGGTCGCCTTCGAGCAGGCGCTCGGAGCGGTGATGGCGGGCACCGACGCGATCGTCGTGATGAAGCACGTCGGGCTGAACGTCGCGGCCGACCCGTTCATGAACGCGGCGCTCCTGGACCTGAAGGCGGGGCTGGTCGTGGCCGTCGCCGACGACCCGGGAATGCACAGCTCGCAAAACGAACAGGACAGCCGCTACTACGCCGACTTTGCGTCGGTCGTCTGCGTCGAACCGTCTGATCCGCAGCAGGCGTACGATATGACGCGCGCCGCGTTCGACCTGTCGCGAGAGCTCGGGCTACCGGTGATGCTGCGACTGGTCACGCGCGTCGCGCATACCAGGTCGGTGGTGACCTTCGATCGTCCGGCAACCCGGCCAACGATGGGCACTGACGGCTCGCGACGCGGCGGAGGCGCTGGCTGGACGCTGATCCCGGTGAACGCGCGCGCGCAGTGGAGGCGGCGCGTCGATTCGTGGCCGCGCGTCGTGGAGCACGCCTTTGCATCGACGGTCAACACGATGGCCGTTGTCGACCCGGCGGGCGATCTTGCGATCGTCACCGCCGGGATCGGACGCAGCTACGCGCTCGAGGCGATGCACGAACCGGACGACGGCGATGACCGACGACGCACCGACACGCCGCGGGTCGCGGCGACCCCGCGCATCGCGGCGACCCCGCGCATCGCGGCGACCCCGCGCATCGCGGCGATCGCGCACATCGCGGCGATCGCGCACATCGGCTACTACCCGTACGATCCGGCGCTGTTCGACAGACTTCCCGCGTCGGTCACGCGCGTGCTCGTCGTGGAGGACGGCTATCCGTTTGTCGAGCGATCGATCCGAATGGCCCTTCCAGACCGCATTCGCGTGATCGGCCGGACGACCGGCGCGTTACCCGCTACCGGTGAGCTCACGACCGAAGCGGTGCGAT
>RECL01000062.1 GCA_007694025.1 Spirochaetaceae bacterium | reverse complement strand
CGTGAACCCAGAAGAGAACAGTTGCTTTCATAACCTTCCCCTTCGTTTTTGGATGCATCCATTATCTACCCACCCGTCGGGTGACGCAAGCCTGAAAACGGGGGGCCAGCAGTTCGCATTTTGCCTTGAAAATGCGAACTGCCTATGGCGTCAGTCCAGATTGCAGCCGATTTCGTGGCTTTTTCGTGTCGTTTCGACACGAAAATGCAGAAATCGGCGTTGGGGTCCCGCACACCGCTCCTAAAATTAGAATTGCTCACGGGGGCCCGGGCTTTCCGGGCTGGATGGAAACATGACACATCGACGCGACTACCCGGTCAATCTTTCTCTGTGACGCTTGTCGGGCTCGAGCGACTACCAGAGAAAGGTGTCGGCATCGAGCAGGTACGCCTTCACTCAAACTCCCGTAACGTCTGCTCGCAACAGCGCGTCGAGGTCGTCGGCAACACGCCCGCTGCCGCGCGAGAGCCTCGGCGTCCTCGATTGCCCAGCTCGCCGTGCGCTCCAGCCGCCTCCTATGGTCGCCGAGTCCGAACCTCGTAGGCGTCGAACGCCGCATCGTCGGTGAGGATGGGGATCTCTTCCACGAGCGCCTGGGCAATTAAGAGCCGGTCGAACGGATCACGGTGATGGTAAGGCAGCGACGCCGTGCGCAAGGTGTGAGAATGGAAAACCGGGAGCGGCTCGAGCCGATCGCGCTCGATTCGCGACGGCACGAACCGCTCGGGAGGTTCCGGGAGCGCAAGCTTGCCGATCGAATACTTGATCGCGATCTCCCACGTGGTCGCCGACGAGATCAGAATGCGATTTGAAGGATCCCGGATGAGATCAAGCGAACTGTCGGAGAGGCGGTGGGGCTCGGCGATCCACCAGAGCCAGCAGTGTGTATCGAGCAGTACGGTCACGCGTAGAAGCCTTCGAGGGTGTCAACCGGAAGCGGATCCGTGAAGTCGTCGGGTACCGTAAACAGCCCGGCATCACGACCTTCGACTCTCGGCTCGTCCACCGAATCGTACCGTGTCAGTCGCGCAACAGGACGACCGGAGCGCGCGATGACGATCTCCTCACCCATCGCGACCCGCCGGAGCAACTGCGAGAGGTTTGTCTTTGCCTCGTGAACGTTAATCATCTGTGACATATCCCGTATATAATAAACTTAGTCTATGACTTAGTCAATTAAGAACTTGGCGTGCGATGTTAAGCGATGCCGGAGATATGCGGTGAGGTGAGGCTATCAGGATCGCTCCACCACCACAGCAGGGCGTGAGTATCCAGGAGCAGTTTCACTGCTCCCACGCCTCGAGCTGCTCGTCAGGAAGCGGCTCGTAGAAGCTCTCCGGTATCGCGTCCCGGTAGCGTCCCGGTATCCGCTGCGGCGGCGGTTCGAGCGGAACCAGCCGGGCGTACGGTCTGCCCGCCTTCGCCAGTACGATTTCCTCGCCGTTGTGCGCGCGTTCGAGAAGCGACGAGAAGTTGGTCTTCGCGTCGTGAACGTTCACTATCATCGTACGACAAATGTAGTCCGCTATGCCCGACTTACTCAACCATATAACCAGACGGCGTCAGCGGCCCGGCTTGAACGAACGCCCGTCCCACCGTGTCGCATTGATCGTCAACTCCACCTGCTGTGGGTCGTCCTGTCTGCAGAGCTCCAGCTCGAGCGGATGCCCGTGGTATTCCAGACCGCTGAAGGCAACCCGGTTGAGTCCCGCCGGTAGCCACGGAGCGAAGGACAGGCCGTCGCGGGCCGGCTTCAGGCCAAACAGGACAGAGGTCACCATACGGATGAAACCGGAGGCGCACCAGCTCTGACGCGGCTCGCTCCGCCACGTGCGGATCGCCTTGACGGAGGAGTCCTCCTGCTCTCCGCCGTAGCGCCTGCCGGTGTCCGGGTGGTAAATTTCGGAGAAGTGGCCGTCCCGGACGGCCTTCCCGGCGAGCATCTCGAGTTCCCGCCAGCCGGCCTCACGCGAGCCGGCTGCGACGCAGGCGTCGGCCCAGAACGCATTGATATGCGGCCAGACGGTTGCGCCGTGGCGGCCGTACCGCGCCGGGGAGTCTGCTCCGGCGTATCGCTCGTAATCGGGCCATAAACTCGGAATGCCGTGTGCGGTGATGTGCGCTCGTACCGGCAGCGCCGCGGCCTCTTCGTCGGTCAGCAATCCAAACAGGACCGCGAACGCCCAGCCCAATCCTTCCTGTCGATCGCAGCCACCCCACGGGTCGACCAGGTAGCGCAATCGCCCCGAGCCCGAATCCCAGAACGCCTCCCTCACCGCGCTGCGAAGCTTTACCGTTCGATCGGTCCATTCTTCCTGTATCTCATAGTCAAGCTCCGCCGCCATCTCGGGCAGCAGGCGCCACGCGTTCATGTAGAGTAGATTGGTCGAGAGCGTCTTGGCCGGAAAACCCTCGCCGGTCGGATGGCGGATATCGGGATGCCGGTCCGCCCATCCCGGAATGCCCGAGTTCCAGTCGGGGTTGAGGTAGAACTCGGGGTAGCCCGAGATTCCGTCCATGAAGCACGCTCCGCCGCGGTAGAGACCGTCGGCGGGATCGAGTTCGCGCTCGTCGAAGAAAGCGAGGCTCGTCCGCGTCGCGTCGAATGCACGCTTCAGAAACTCCCGGTCTCCGGTGACCAGGTAGTGATTCCACGCGCCGCTCGCCCAGATGATCGCATCCCAGTACTGCCCGCCGATACGCAACCCGTGCTTATCCTGAATAAGGACCGACTCGAGAGTGGCGCGTGCGAGCGACGGCCAGATTAGCGAGACGCCGTTCCACGAGTTGATCGTGGCATCCCGGGTCCACGGACGGTCGTAGTGAAGCCCGGCGAGCAGGCAGTCGCGGGTTGTGCCGCGTCCGTCGGTCCACGGCTGCACATTGCCCAAAAGATCTCCAACAGCGGCTCTGAACGCGAGCTCGAGTTCTCGGCTGTCCGAGCTCAAACGGGGGAGCTGATACGACATACCCGGGACTGTGCCATGATTCGTCTGTATGAGCAATGGTGTGGACGGAATCGACCTTACGAGAGCGTCACGACGCGGCTCGTGCGTTGTCAAATGTGCCTCAGCATGATACCTTCCGCACGAGGTTAGCGCCATGGTTTCATCACCGCGGTGGATAGTTGTTCTGGTTACGATCGTGTTCGTCGGCCTGTCCGGCTGCTCCGATCTCAGGCCGTGGCCGGAATCTCCACTCTACACGTTCCCGGAGTCGGACCCCGACTGGACTCCGCCTCAGACTCTTGAAGAGGCAATGAGGGCCATTGAGGGGCGCTACGCCCACTATGACGTGGTGGCCTACCAGGATGAGACTACCAGGAAACCGATGCTGACCTTCGTTGTGTCATACGGCTTCACCGAGTTTCGGATCGAGGACGGCAGGCTTCTGCAGATCGACTCGTTCTGTCACGCCGAACAGATCCTTAACCAGGTCGGCGCTGAAGCCTTCTTCAGCGAGGCGGCCACTCAAGCGATTCAGCCGCCGGTACAGGAGGTTGAGCTCACGTGGAACGAAGGCCGGTGGCACGTGTACCGCCCCCCGTCTCCCACCCTGCTCGGTATCGCCGGGGATCCGTCGAAGCCGCTATCGACCGATCCGAACGACCCCAATCTTCTTGATCCCGACGGCGATGGAAACCCGGGGGTCACGGTCACGATACGGGTGGGAAACTACCTGCACGGCGAGATCTATATCACTCGAAGGGAGATCTACCGCTACTACCTTGAGCTCAACTCCAACGGAAACTTGTATGGGCACGTTGTCGATGAATCGGAGCAGTTCGTCATCGGCGCCTCACGCAGGATATTCCGCCAGGAGTCAAACATGGAACAGATTACTGATCCAGGGATGAGTCCGATCATGCTGGTGCGCGTGGACGACGACATGGACACGTGCGACGTGCTCATGTCGGCGAGAGATCGTCTTTTCCCACCTAGTCCGTCATTCTATTGAGTTGCGGCGCGGGACATCACGGTATGGACGAGCTCAAGGCGGACACCTTTCACGACTTCCGCGTCGTCACGCACCAGTATCACAGCGCCACGAGCAGGGGGCTCGGATAAAGTCGATGGGAAGAAACAAGCAGCTTCGGGAGTACATCAAAGCATATAAGTGGTCCGATATGCTTGCGATGGTACGCAACAACAAGGCCGATCCCAGACGATGCAGCGATGATTTTGCGGGCCGTCTGGTAGTGATCACCGGCGCGACAGCCGGAATCGGATACGCCACCGCGCGAACGTACGCGAGTCACGGCGCCAACCTTCTCTGCATCAACCGGAACGCCGGGAAATCACGAGTTTTGTGTCGGGAGCTGGAGACTGAGTTCGGAGTTCGCTGCCGTGACATCATCGCGGACCTCAGCACGTTGGCCGACATGCACCGGGTCGGGCACCAGTTGGCGCAGCTCGAAGAACCGATCGATGTGTTGATCCACAACGCCGGCACGTATCTGACCCGGCGCGTCGAAACGGTCGACGGCCTCGAGGCCGTCTTCGCGGTCAACCACTTGTCGTCGTTCGTGATCAACTATCTGCTTCGGGACAAACTACTCGCTCAGAGCGGCGGACGTGTACTTCTGGTGAACTCCGAAGCGCACCGGTTTGCCCCATGGGGACTGCATCTGGACGATCTGAACTGGGAGAAACATCGATACTCCGGACTTCTGAGTTACGGTTCAGCGAAGCTGGCTCAGCTTCTCGCGATGATCACGTTCGGCGATTTGCTGGAGGGAAGCGGCGTGACGGTCAACGCGGTACACCCGGGAGCCGTCAGGACCGAGTCCGGGAAAGACAACGGGCCGGTCTACAGATGGTACAAGAACAACATCCTGGAACGGAACTTCCGGTCTACCGCGATCTCCGCCGACGCGCTGTACTATCTCGGCGTATCGGCCGAGGTTGGCGGCGTTAGTGGGAAGTTCTTCAATCTGACCACGCTCGAGAACCCGGCCCCACCGGCGCTGGACAGAGGAGCCGCCGACGAGCTCTGGAGAATCAGCCTGAAGTTAGGAGATCTTGAAGGTTCAGTCGCACGAGTCCGGTAGCGTTACCTGAACCACTGAGCGACCGGCGTGATCGCGGGTTTGTACACCATCAACGCAAATACCACGATAAGCGGAGCAACTCCTGCGATCGAAATCCAGAGACGCACCGTGAGAAGTCGCATGAGCTCTCGAGGAAGCTCGTGGGCACCAGGATCAACATCGGCGATGAGCTTCTTGATTCTATACTGCGTCGGAATATCACTCACGACCCAGACCAGACCGGAGAAGATGAAGAGCAGAAACGCCAGAGAGAGCCAGCCGATCTGCCACAAATCGCCGAGAATGACCGATAACATGATACCCGCGACGACGGTCACGACGATCATCGGGGACGAGAAACGGGCATCGAGCCACGTGACCGTGCCGTATGTGTGCAGGATGGCTTCCGGCCGTCCGGAGGCAAGGCTCCTATACTCCCACAGAATCCCGATTACGGCATTTGCGAAGAAAAGCGTGGCGGAAACAACGTGGACGAAGAGAACATGTCGGTACAACGATGGTCGATCGAGCAGTTCTTTCAGGTGATCGGGGAAGAGAAGGGCAAAAAGAATCATGCCCACCATGACCACCAGGAAGAACACCAGGACTCTCTTTGTTTTCACCTCACGCTCCTTGCGTTCATCGTCATATGGATCCTCAATCCTCGAGACAATAATTCACACCGGGCAGGTCCTCCTGAGCCGCCCCGGTGATCGGCGATCGGTCACTCAAGGAACCGGGGCGATGGCTGTCCGTTTTCTCCTGCCGAAGTGAGACAGGAACCGGCGCCTGAGCCGCGGGCGGGACGCCGCAGCGACCGGAATCTCGTCCCAGTGGCGCACCAGCCAGACGTAGAAGTCGGCTACCGTCCTGCCCTCGGCGTGCGCGAGCACGCCGGAGTCGACAATGAGCTTTGCGAGCGGCGAATAAACCGACTCGTACCACGATCGGGTGGCGTCCTGGTACGAAACACGATGTCCGACGGCTCCCTCGAGCATGGTACGGTGACAGGTAATGTGCACTATCAGATCCTCGTACCCACCGGTGGACGTCAGCGCAAGCGTGTCGCCCGACAGAACGTCCAGGGCGCCGAGCGCTGCGACAAACCGTTCGCGCTCGTACCGCAGGATCGCGGCGTTGATCTCGTCGACCGACGCCGCATCCGCTACGTCGATCTCGGTGGCCAGCGCCGTCACATCGGCGTCAAGGAACGCCATGCCCCGAGATCGCGCAACCGATACACGGTGGTTGCCGTCACGGACGAAGTAGAGCCCGCCGAGCTGATACACCGAAATCGCCGGAAGCGGGATGTCTCTCTTGAAGGCGACGGCGACTCTCTCCCATCGGGCGCTGACGTGATGCTTTCGGGGCAGAAACTGACGGTCGAAGTCGGCGTACCGTCCTTCGCTCCCGACGATCTTGTCCAACGGAACCGGCTTACGGCCCTGGAACGACTCGCCGGTGGGTTGCAGGAGCCGCTTTGCCTCGTCGAGCGGAACAAGATCCTGCGTTCGCCCGGTAACGGCCGAAAAGAGCGAGCCGAGAAAAGCCCTGCGATGGGCGATGGAGAACTCGTGTTTGGCTTGGTAGGAGTCGTACTGGTTGCTCACTGGCCTATTCCGCGTATACTATATCCCATGCGATCCAAACGCCACAAGGATGGTGACCTTGCCTTCGACGCGCTCGTGCGCAAGTTCTCGCGCATTCAGTACCTCGTGGAACAACGCGCTTTCGCCGACGTGGTTGAGAAGGCACCGGTAGGAATCTGCATTACCAATCGCTCGTACGTCTATGAGTACGTGAACGAGGCGTACTGCCGGATCTACGGCTACGCGCCGGAGGAACTCGTCGGCAAACCCTTCACGATGGTCGTGCCGGAAGAACATCGCAAGGAGCTCGTGGAACTGCACGACCAGTTCATGGACCAGGAGTATGAGCTTACCGGTGAATGGAGTGTTCGAACGAAGGACGGATCTCAGGTCACCATCCTCGCAAGCGCGGTCTACGTTGTCGACGAGAAACGCAATCCAAAGAAGATAACGTTCGTGCTGGATATCACCGCCCGCACCAGAGCGCTTGTGCAGCTGAAGAGCGTCCAGGAAGACATAGAGTCGGCCTTGCAGCGCCTGAAAACGGGTGACATGGACGATTCCACCCGGACGGATCTGGTGCAGACACTGACCTCCGCGCTGGGCCGCATCGATACGGCACCCGGCACGTAGTTTCGCGACGGCATCGACGAGAAAACGCGCTTTCCGCGCGTCAGCGGTCCGAACTGGTCGCGACGCGAGTATTCGCCTCGGTCAGAATGGTGGCGATAAGTTTGTCATAGCTCATGCCTGAAAACGCGCAGAGGATCGGCAGGTCCGAGTGGGTCGGGTGGAGCCCGGAAAGCGGATTCACCTCGATGAACGAGAGCCGGCCGTCCCGGTCCTGGCGGAGGTCCACACGGCCGGCGTCCCGACACCCGAGCGCGTTCCACGCCGCGATCGCGATCGCGGCCGCCTCGTCGGCGAGCTCACCCTCGACCGGGACGTACGCGACGCGGTGCTCGCACTCCTCCTTGTTCCGGTACGAGTAGATCGCACCGTCGGCGCTGTCGTGCAGAATAATCTCCGCAACTCCAAGCGAGCGCGTCCGGTCGCCGCAACCGGCGATCCCGACCGTGACCTCTCGACCCGGCAGGTACTCCTCGACGAGCATCGGCCCGTCGAACGGTGCCGAGAGCGCAGCGAGCCGCTCGGAGAGCTCGTCCGGTCCGACGACGAGCGACGCAAGGCTGATACCCTTGCTGGTACCTTCACACGCGGGTTTGACGAAAAGTGGGTAACTGAGGTTCGAGAACCGCGCGAAGTCGAACGACGACGCATCGTCGATGAGCAGATAGCTCGGGGTGCGCACCCCTCTTGATGCGACGACGAGCTTCGCGTACGCTTTGTGCTGCGCGATCGCAAGGGTCATCGCGTCGGAAAAGGTACACGGAATCTCGTACGCCTCGAGCAGCGCCGGTACCTGCGCTTCGCGGGCCGAGCCGTAGAACCCTTCGGCGATATTGAACACCAGATCCCACCGGTCGCCGGCAGCCAGTCGGGCGGCGAGCCGCCGGATCGAGCCGATGACATCGATCTCACAGCCGGCCCGGATCAGAGCACTCGCGATCGCTTCGACCGTCTCCTCGCGGTCGAGTTCCGCAGTCGCCTCTTCATCGTAGCCCATCGCGCGGTACTCGCTTCGCAGGTCACACGTGATACCGACGCGCTGCGTCACGCGTGCACCTTCGGGTCCGGATACGTGAACGTCCGCCCCTGGTAGTTCTCGAGGATCAGCTCATCGTCGTCGCGGCCGACACAGTAATCCGGCTGCAGAGGGATCTTCCCTCCTCCGCCCGGCGCGTCGATCACGTAGTTCGGCACCGCGTATCCGGTGGTATGACCACGAAGGCCGCGGATGATTTCCAGGCCAGTTGCGACGCTCGTCCGGAAGTGGGCAGACCCGGGAATCGGGTCGCACTGATAAAGGTAGTAAGGACGGACGCGCATCGTAAGCAGCTTCTGAAAAAGCTGCTTCAGAACCGGAACCGAATCGTTCACGCCCGAGAGAAGCACCGTCTGGCTTCCGAGTGGAATCCCGGCGTCCGCGAGGCACTCGCACGCCCGGCCCATATCGGAAGTCAACTCGTCCGGGTGCGTCACGTGCAGACTCATCCAGACCGGATGATACCTGCGGATGATCGAAACGAGCCGGGGCGTGATCCTCATCGGGAGAACCGCCGGCACCTTCGTGCCGAGACGGATGATCTCGACGTGCCCGATCGCCCGAATCCGCGACAGGAGCCACTCGATCGAGTCATCGCTGAGCGTCAGCGGATCACCTCCGGATACGAGAACATCGCGGATCTCCGGGTGCGCTGCGATGTACTGCAGAGCCGCCTCCCATCGTCTATAACGAACCGGCTCGCCGTGTGTCTCCCCGGCCGCGTGGCCTCGGCCGACAAGACGTGACCGAGTACAGTACCTGCAGTACACCGAACACGACTCGGTAGCGAGCAGGAGTACACGATCCGGGTAACGATGCACGAGCCCGGGGACGGGTTCGTCGGCTTCTTCGGCGAGCGGATCGTCGAGTTCTCCTTGCGCGCGGAGCGTTTCGTGAATCGTCGGAACGACGGAGCGGCGAAGCGGCTGATCCGGGTTATCGGGATCGAGAAGCGACGCGTAGTACGGCGTGATCGCCAACGGAAAAGCCACACCGGTACCGGCAAACGCGGCGGACTCGGCCTGGGTCAGACGGAGGATCGAGGCCAGCGATGAACCATCGCGCACGCGATGCCGCATCTGCCATCGCCAATCCCCCCAGTCGCGGATGCTCGCTTCGGGGAAATGCTCGCGCCGAAAAAGCGAGCTGCGACAGCGTTCCTGGCGCCGGGAGTTCTGGCCTTGCTGAGCGGAGGTGAGCCGGCCACGCTTCGGCCGGTGACGACTCGGAGGGGGCTCCTCGCTGTCGTCGATCGATTCAGGAACTGCAGGAAATGCACCACCGCCCGGCTCGATAACACGTGCCAAGGTCAATCCTCAAACCGGAGAGGGGCCTTCCGGCCGGCCTCAGCGGGTACCCTTCGTTCGGGTCAGCGCATCGGTTCTAACAGCTGCGGTATACATCGGGAGCCGAATCGTGTCAATGGATTTTGTGAAAAGCCGACATGAGGAAAGGAGGTCGGTCCGTGGCGGCCGTACCGCGCTGCGGAACGCATCCGCACATCAACATCGTACAATCGCCGCCGCAAAGATGATCGAATGACCGCGGCGTTCGCGTGTGGTACGAATTACGCGAGCG
>RECL01000164.1 GCA_007694025.1 Spirochaetaceae bacterium | reverse complement strand
GTCAGCATCGGCGTTCGTGCGTGCAGACCGCATCACGGCGATCAGATCGATGCGATCCTCGACCAGGCCGATCAAGCGCTGTTCGAGGCAAAGCGCCTCGGCCGCAATCGCGTCGTTCTCTGGGACGCGCCGATTACTTCTCCGTCAGCGTGACGACTCCGGTCCACTGCGCGGGTCGTTCACCCGAACGCTTCACCCAATCGGCGCACATCGCATGCATCCGTTTTGCCGGTGCGTCGACGTCGGCAATCGATGCGAAGAGCGCAAGTGCATCGGCAAACCGCCCGTCGTACCACGCGCGAAGCGCGTCCGCGTACGTCTTCAGCGCCGTCGCTCTTGAGCGGTACGCCTCCTCCAGCATCGGCTCGAAGACCGTAACCGGCTCGCCGCGGCCGACGACGGCGATCCGCCCCAGCTCCCGCGCGGGGAACGCGTTGCCGGACGCGCGCATCGTGTCCTCCGATACCAGGAGGTAGGTCCCGAACATCTTGTTCGACCCCTCCAGGCGCGCTGCCAGGTTCATGTGGTCTCCGAGCGCGGTGTAATCGAACCGGGTCTGACTTCCGAAATTCCCGACCGACACCTCACCGGTGTTCATGCCGATCCGCGTGAACACGTCGCGGCCGACGCCGCCGTCGGTGATCGGGAGGCTCCACTCGGGTCGGAGCACCTTCAGCCGCTCCTGGCAGTTCAGCGCGGCGCGCAGCCCGCGCGCCGCGTGATCGGGAAGCTCGAGCGGCGCGTTCCAGAACGCGATGATCGCGTCGCCCTCGAACTTGTCGATCGTGCCGCCCTCGGCCTGGATGATATCGACCATCTCGGTGAGGTAGATGTTCAGGAATGCCGACAGCTGCTGCGGGTCGAGCCCCTCCGACAGCGTCGTGAAGCCCTGGATGTCTGAGAAGAACATCGTCAGTTCGCGCCGCTCGCCACCCAGACGCAGCCGCTCGGGATGATCGACGACCTGCTGCACGACCGCAGGGCTCAGGTACTGCCCGAACGCGCCGCGAAGAAAGCGCTTCTGCGCGCCTTCGGTCGCGTAGTTCGCGACGTTCGCGGCGCCGAGCGCGAGCACCACGCCGACGATCGGAACGACCATCGGCACCCAGAGATTGGCCGCGTATCCGCCGACGCCGAGCGCGACCGATGCCGCGACGAACCCGACGACCAGGACGCCCTCTGCCCACGTCTTTTCGACCGCGGTCGCGGCCAGACCCGCCGCGACGCAGAGGGCGACGACCAGCAGCACGGCGATCCAGAGCGGCACCTCGCGAATGAACTCCGCTGCCAGGAGATTCTCCAGCATCGCAGCGTGGACGGTCACTCCGGGTGCGCGCGGCTCAAGCGGGGTCGGGCGCAGATCCAGGAGCCCGGCAGCCGACGGCCCGACCATCACGTGGCGTCCCCGGAGCGCATCGAGCGGGACATCGGGCTCCTGCCCTTCGTCTATCAGCAGCACGCTACGGATCACCGGCCACGCGCGGTACTCATCGTGCGTCTTGAGATCATCGCCCGCGACGTTGTAGCGGATCACCGCCAGACCGTCGGAGTCGGTCGGGATCACCAGATCACCAACGACCACTCTCCTGCGCTCGATCCGCACCGGCTCGTTCGCCGGACGAGTCGACAGATACGCGGCGAGCGCGAGCGACGGGACGAACTGATCGTTGTGGAAGCTGTAGAGCCGGTAGCGCCTGAAGACACCGTCGGGATCGCTTTCGCCGTTCACGCCGCCGATCCGCCCGGTCGGCGCAACGACGTCGGGGTGTGGGAAGACGCCCCTGTTGAGCGTGATCTGCTCCAGGCGGTCGGATCCGAGCGACTCTTCGCCGGAGACGCGATGCGCCGGCCGCGCGACGTGAGCGGGCCACGCGTTGCCCCCTCCCGGCGTCTGCTCCAGGTAGAGCGCGTAGACAAACCGGTCGATCCGTGCGGCCGCCGCGGCGAACTCGGCATTGTCGGCTGGGCCCCGGAGCTCGTCCTGGAGAATAAGGTCGTAGGAGACCGAAGCCGCCCCGGAACGCGACGCGAACTGCAGCAGATAGCTCTGAACCGACCGCGGCCACGGCCAGTCGACGCCGAACTGGTCGATCAATGTATCGATGCTCGCCTGATCGACCAGCAGAAGCGCGACGTCATCGGTCGCGACCGATGCACGCGCGAGCGTGCGCACACGCCAGTCCCACGCCGTGCGTTCGGGACCGTCGAGGGCCCCGGTCATCAAGAGCAGCACGGCTACGGCGGCGGCTGCGCCGCCGACGACAAGCCCGCGGACGCGGCGGTTTTCCATGAACTGAGAGTCGCGACCCATCGGTCCTCCTGAGGCGTGCCCAGCGGGCAAGCCCGCTCGGTCAGATCCCGGAGAGAGCCTCGCGGAAGCGGCGGTCGGCGACGTCGGTCCGAATCCTGGATTCGGGCTCGACGTTACGAAGCGCGGACGCTTTCAGCCCGTTCACGCGCGACTGCGGCCGGGGGTGCGTCTTGGAGAATCCGACCGGTTCGCGGCTGCCTTCGTACTCGGCCTGCTGCGCGGCGTCCATGCGCTCAAGGACGCGAACAATCGCGTGCGGATCGTAACCGACGCGCTTGAGGATCTCGACAGCGCTCGCGTCGGCTTCGCGCTCGGAGGCGCCGCTGTAGCCGCGTGTGATGAGCGTGTCCAGTATCTCAGACGTCGTCTCACCGAAGATCTCGGTCACCTCGCGGAGCTGGGCACCGCTGACTTCGTCGAGCATATCGAGCGTCCCCTGCTGCAGCGCGCCGATCACCCGCGCGCTCCTGATGCTCCCCAGGCCGTGTCGATGCACGACATGCGCGATCTCGTGCGCGAGCACCGCCGCGACCTCATCCTCGCTGGTCGTAAGGCGGAGCATGCCGCGCGAGATGAAGATGTGGCCACCGGGTGTTGCGAACGCGTTGATCTCGTCGGTATCCAGGATCAGAAACGTATAGCCGTGGTAGAGCTGCGGTCGGTCGGACGCGAGCGCGAGCACCTGCCCCAAGCTGTTTATATACCGGTTCGGTCGGGCCGCGGTGTAGGCGGGGTACTGCTTCAGGATCGTCGCCGCGACCGATCGGCCGATGTAGTACTCCTGCTCGGGGGTGAACGGGCTGTTCGCAGCGTCGACGACCTCGCTCAGCGTCCGTACACCGGCGAGCGCCAACCGCGCGCCGGAGCCCGACACGCCGAGTCCTTCGCCAACCGCGAGCGCCGAACCGAGCGCGCCGGAAAGCCCCGCGCACGACACAACAAGCGCAGCCGTAGCGATCGTGATCATCGCAATCCGCGCGATGCGTGTTGAGCGGTTCATTGGTCACCCCCGTCAGAGATCGATCCACCGATTGCGGCAAGGAACGCGGCGAGCTCGTCCGTCGGCTGCAGGAACCCCTCCATCGTATCGACCATCGTGAAGTCGATCTGTTGCTGCTCCTGATACTCGGCCTCAATCTGCTGATTGAACCCGCGGCCGGCGAGCGCGATTTCGCGCGTCGACGCGCCGGTGTCGCCCGCCCGGCCTGCCGAAGAGAGCCTGAGATCCGCCGGTGGCGCTACCGCCGACTCGTGCAGCCATCCGTTCGTCTCGGCGTCGACCGCCTGCACGCGAACCCACCCGGGGCGCTTTTCGACAACGCGAACCGAATCGCCGTACGCGAGTCGGGTCTGCACGGTCGCCAGGAACCCGGGACTGGAGCGCAGTTCGGCTTCGCGAACGGAGATCGTGACGACCTGTCCAACGTTCACGGCGGAGAGGGTCACCGCGGCAAGGACAAACAGAAAGAATGCGATGCTTCGTCGCATTGTGCCCTCCTCGTAAGAGACGAGCCGATTATACGCGCCTTCGAAGCGATCGTCGACCCCGATCAAAGCGCGCGGCTCCCCGGTGTCGGGCTGTACACTGGCAACGCTCCCCGGTATCCTGCTGGCAAAAGGGGAAACTCGTGTTCACGATCCAGACGCTCAACAAGATATCTCCGCTCGGCCTCGCGGTCTTCCCGGCGGATCTCTACACAGTCGGGGACGACGTGGCGGATCCCGACGCGATCCTGGTCCGCAGCGCGGCGCTGCACGATCTGCAGTTTGGCCCCAACCTGAAGGCGATCGCACGCGCCGGCGCCGGGGTCAACAACATCCCGATCGACCGCTGCAGCGAGTCGGGCATCGTCGTGTTCAACACTCCAGGAGCGAACGCGAACAGCGTCAAAGAGCTGGTGATCGCGGCGCTGCTGCTCTCGGCGCGCGATATCCAGCAGGGCATGCAGTGGGTCAGGGATAACGCCGCAACACCCGATCTGGCGAAGGTGGTTGAGAAGGAGAAGAGCCGGTTCGCCGGGACCGAAATCCTGGGCAAGACCCTGGGCGTCGTCGGGCTGGGAGCGATCGGCGTCCTGGTGTCCAACGCCGCCGCGTCGCTTGGCATGCGAGTCATCGGCTACGACCCGTTCATCTCGGTTGCATCGGCGTGGGATCTGTCGCGGCAGATCGAGCGCGCGCAGTCGCTCGACCATCTGCTCGGCCAGTGCGACTACGTGACGCTCCACGTGCCGCTGAACGACCAGACGAAGAACATGATCGACGCGGCAGGCCTCGCGAAGATGAAACAGGGCGCGACGATTCTGAACTTCGCGCGTGGCGGGCTCGTCGACGAAGACGCGCTGCTCGCGAGTCTGTCGAGCGGACAGACCGGGCGCTACGTGACCGACTTTCCGAACGAGAAGATCGCGTCGCACGAGCACGTGCTCGGCATCCCGCACCTGGGCGCATCGACCGAGGAGGCCGAAGACAACTGCGCGGTGATGGCTTCCCGGCAGCTGCGGGAGTATCTGGAGAACGGCACGCTGACCAACTCGGTGAACTACCCCGACTGCATGCTCGCGGGAACCGCACCGAAGCGCATCGTCGTAGCCAACCGGAACATCCCGAACATGGTCGGCCAGATCACGACGATCCTTGCCGGACACTCGATCAATATCCTGGACCTGCTCAATCGTCACCGTGGCGATCTGGCGTACAATATCATCGACATCGAAGGCGATCTGCCGCCGGGCGCAATCGAGCAGCTGAACGCGATCGATGGTGTTATCTTTGTCCGAACGATACCTACACTTTGAGGCAGCATGAACCGATTCGCACGATTAGTCCCGCTACTCGCAACGCTCCTGGCGACGCTCGTCGTCGGGAGCGGTTGCGCCGACCGCACCCCTGACCTTCCCGACGGACTCTATGCGCGCATCGAAACGTCGCGTGGCACGATCATCGCGCGGCTCGAGCCCGAGCGCGCGCCGGTTACCGTGATGAACTTTGTCGGACTCGCCGAAGGCACGATCGACAACAGCTTCCGGTCGGGCAGCGCGTTCTACGACGGCCTGACCTTCCATCGCGTCGAGCCGAACTTCGTTATCCAGGGCGGCGATCCGAACGGCACCGGGACCGGCGGCCCCGGATACCGCTTCCCCACCGAAACGCACGAGGAGCTCCTCCACGACTCGGAAGGCATCCTTGCGATGGCAAACTCCGGCCCCGACACGAACGGCAGTCAGTTCTACATCACGCTGCGCCCGACCCCGCACCTGGACGGTGGGTACAACGTCTTCGGGTCGGTGGTCGACGGGATGGACGCGGTCCGGGCGATTCAGGCGGGCGATGTAATGCGCCGCGTGACGATTCTCCGGATCGGCGAGGCAGCGAGAGCGTACACCGCGTCGACCGAAGCGTTTGATCGGCTCGTCGATGAACTGCTCGAACGCCGCGAACAGGAGGCCGTTGCGACGCGCGCACAGGCGATCGCGCGGATCGAGGCGCGGTGGCCCGACGCGGTCGAGTACGGCGAAACGGGGATGTATCTGGCGCAGATCGCGGATGGCGCCGGCGGCGCGCCCGAACCGGGCCAGCGGGTCGGCGTGCACTTCGTACTGTCGCTTGTCGACGGTACACAGATCGAAAGCACCCGCGACCGCGGCGAACCGTACCGGTTCAACTACCTCCAGCAGCGGCTGGTCGAGGGTCTGGAGATCGCGATCGGCACGATGGGAGTCGGAGCGCGGATCGTCGCGGTGGTTCCGCCCGAACTCGGCTGGGGACCGGCTGGTATCCCGCCGGTGATACCGGCGAACTCCTACATCGTATTCGAGGTCGAGCGGCTCGAGTAGCCTACTCGAGCTCGCGGTACCCCTGGCGGAGATCCTCCAGATACTCGCTGAGTTCCTCCGACTTCTCCCTCAGCATCGATACCGACGCCGGGTTTTCGTCGGAGGAGACGCTCTGCATCCGCGCGACGTCGATCTCGAGCTGACGGAGCTGATTGAGCCCCGATGAGAGCCGAAGTCGCAGCATTTCGCGCGCGTTCCTGAGCTCCGCGTAGGACGACTGCTGTTTGCGGATCTGGTCGATCGATTTGTCGTATTCGACGCGGACCGGCTGGCTGTCGGACGCGTCGCGCTTCTGCTGGAGAGCGAGCAAGTCGCGCTCGAGGTCGGCAACCGGTATTGCGTCCATGATCTGGTCGAGCTCCGAGCTCTTTCGGTCGAGCGACTTGATCTGCTCGACGTAGTTGTCAAGGACGGGCACGAAATCGTCTCCAAGCGGCGAACCCTTCGGCGACGCTTCGATCGCGGCGAGCAGTCTGCGTCGCACGAGCTCGGCCTCGGAGCCCGGCCCCGACCCGGTGATCGGCTCGGGACGCTCCGACGCGTCGCGATCCCCGGTTCGACGGAATGCCCCACCGATTCGCGCGCCGAGCGTCTGCAGGCGCTTCAGCAGCCGCCGCTCCTTCGCCTTGTACGCGGGCAGGTGGGACAGCAGGCCGATCGTCATGAAGCCGACCGGAAACGCGGCCCAGAAGAACGAAGGCCCGGTTATCAAGTTCAGAACGACCAGGAAGAGCGACGTCGCGACGTTCGACACCAGATGGCCCTTCCACGCGGCGCGCGCGCGAACAAGACGGCGGTAGATCCGCAGCTGTTCGCGCGTGAGCCCCTGCGCGCCGTCGACATCGCGGCTCTCGGCGACCTTGTCGCGCATGCCCACGAAGTGGCTCGCAAGCCCGATTCCCCACGCGAACAGCACGATCAGGAACCAGGGGAACGACCCGAACATCGTCATCGCCCACAGGAGAAAGAGTCCGCCGTTGACGCCCAGATAGCTGACCAGGTGACCGCGGAAACCGGCGCGTTCCTTCTGCGCGACATTCGCCGCGTGATCCTTGTAGTCCTCGACCAGCGAGTCGTACGCCCCCGGCGGGGGCCCCGGTTCGCGCAGCGCGCGGTCCCACCCGCTTTCCATTTGCCGGGCAGCCTTCTCATCGCCGCGCCAGCGCTTCTCGTCCCACTTGTCGGTCGCGTCGTCGTCGCCTGTCGTCGGCGGCCGCGCATCGACCGAGCGCGGATCGCTACCGAACCGACCGACGTCCCGCCCGGCCCGTTCGGTTCTGCCGACATCGGCGGCACCGGGGGTGCGGTGTCGCGCAAGGAAGCCCTTCCTGGCGAGTCGCTCGACCGCGGCGTCGATCTGAGGCCCCCGCTCGGGCAGGCGTTCGCGCACCTCGTCGACCGATACGCGACGTCCCACGCGGCGAATCTCGTCGAGCACGAACGCCTTCACGCGCGCTTCGGCTTCATCGGCCCGGCGCTGCTCGGCGGCGGCCGCATCGGACGCGGCGGTCGCCCGCGCGCTGCCGTCGCGCGGATCGGCAGGGCGTGAAAGGCGCCAGCCGGGGGGAGTGAACTCGGCATCCTGGTCGACGGCGATTTCGTACACGTCGACACTGCGGTCCGAACCCTTGAGTCTGAGCGCGCCGACCCTTTGGGCCGGCGCGTCGAGCCGCCCTGACATCTGGTTGTGGACGTCCTGCGACACGCAGATACGTCCCGGCGCCGCGTACTCCTGGAGCTGGTGCGCGATGCCGACCGCATCGCCGAACGCGTCGTGCTCGGAGAAGTAGATGTCTCCGACGTGCATCCCGATCCGCACGCCGTAGCGCTGCGGTGGTTCGCCGCGGTTTCGGGCGGCGGCTTCGCTGAGAATCGCGCGCGCGCACGCAACTGCTTTGGTCGTGGTCGCGAACTCGCAGAGCACCGAATCGCCAACGGTGCGCACGACTCGCCCTCCCGACGCATCGACGCGGTCGCGGATGAGCCGAGCGTACTCGGACAATGTCTCGAGCGTCGCGGCCTCATCGGCCTCCATCATGCGTGAGAATCCGACGATATCGGTGTACATAACGACTGCGAGTCGGTGCTCTGTGGCAGACATGTCACCGTCACAATAGGTCGTGGTTGGGTCGTGGTCAAGTATTGCGGCTGCGGGCATGCATTCTCAACAGTTCGCGGCGCCGAACGTGTTCCCGAAATTCCCGTATAATCGCGAAGAGGTCGGGATTGATGAGCGCAAAACAGCGGACAGAGTACCTGTGCAGCGCGTGCGGGCATCGAGAGAGCAAATGGCTCGGTCGCTGCCCGCAGTGCAGCGAGTGGAACACGATGGAGGAGCAGGCGGTCGTCGCCGCTTCGCGCGGCACGTCGAGGCGAGGTGGTCCCCGCCCTGTCGGGGGGGGCAGCGCCACCGGCACAACCGGCCGGTCGCCGCAGTCGTTCGCGACGATCGACGCTGCGGCGCACGAGCGCGTGTCCACCGGGATGGCCGAGCTCGACCGGGTGCTCGGCGGCGGTATGGTCCCGGGGGCGACGGTACTCGTCGGGGGAGAGCCGGGAATCGGCAAGTCGACGCTGATGCTGCAGATGGCGGCGCAGATGCGGTCCCGACGGGTGCTCTACGTCACCGGGGAGGAGTCGCCGCGACAGATCAAGCTGCGCGGAGATCGGCTTGGCGTGTCGAATCCACATCTGGAGATCCTGGCGGCAAACGCGCTCGAAGACGTGATCGCCGCGATCGGCCCCGCGGCGGGAGCAGAGCGGCATTCGGTGGTCGTGATCGACAGCATCCAGACGATCTACTCCCAGGAGGCGGGGTCGGTGCCGGGGACGCCGAACCAGATCAAGTATGCGACCTTCGAGATCGCGGAGATCGCCCGCGCGTTCGACGTCGCGGTCTTCTTCGTCGCGCACGTCACGAAGGAGGGTGCGATCGCGGGCCCGAAGACGATCGAGCACATGGTGGACACGGTTCTGTCGTTCGAGCAGAGCGACGACGACACGCGCTACCTGCGTGCGCTGAAGAACCGGTTCGGAAGCACCGATGAGGTCGGTCTGTTCACGATGCAGCCGAAGGGGCTCGTCCAGATCACCGACCCGAACAGCGTCTTCCTGGTCCGTCGGTCGGGCGCGCTTCCGACGGGGGTCGTCGTCACGCCGGTGATAGAGGGCAGCCGCGTGCTGCTGGTCGAGGTTCAGGCGCTCACCGTCCCCGCGAAGGGGGGCATCAGCCGTGTCTACAGCGAGCGGATCGACTCGGCTCGCGTGAGCCGGATGGCGGCGGTGCTGGAGAAGCACCTGGGAGTGCCGTTCAGCGACCACGATATCTACGTGAACGTCGCGGGAGGGATCCGCATAAACGACGTCGGCGTCGAGCTTGCGCTCGCGGTCGCGCTCTACTCGGCGCGGACCGACCGCCCCTTTCCGCCGAAGACGACGGTGACGGGGGAGGTCAGCCTGGCGGGTGAGATCCGGCCGATCCCGCAGATGCTGCGCCGCTACCGCGCCGGAACCGACCTGGGCTTCGACCGCTGCGTCGGACCGAGCGCGCTCCGCCAGGGCGAAGAGTCCGACTCCACCGCGGCCCGCTGGGCCGGCGCCGACTCTCTCGCCGACGCGATCGCCCGCGTCATGCCGGCCCGAGAAAAAAAAGAGTGGTGATCTCCGCTAAGATGCGTTAAGCTTTGGAGCAATAGGAGAGAATATGAAGCAACGACTTCTTTCTGTACTGGTCCTGTTGGTGGTCGTAGCCACCCTCGGCTTCGCGTCGAACGGGGATACGATCAATATTGGTGG
>RECL01000238.1 GCA_007694025.1 Spirochaetaceae bacterium | reverse complement strand
GCGATCAGGACCACGATCATCGCGAGCGATACCAGGAGCGTCGTTCTGATCATACCCTCAAGATACGGCAGATGACCCATCGGCTCAACCGGGTGTTCGTCCAGACCCGCACCGGGTAGAATGGCCGTCGCAAAGACGGAGGAACCATGATACTGAGTCCCGAAACGATCCAGGACCACCACGACGCGATGGCCCGATCGCTCGCCGAAGGCGATCTTGATACGGCCACCGACAACGCGCAGCACCTGTCGAGCACGCGGATCGCACAGATCCTGCGCGATGCTCCGCGCGATGCCGTGGTACCAATGCTCGGGCGGCTGGATCGCCAGCGTGTCGGCCGGGTGTTCGCAAGGATGTCGATCGACCTGGTCGCCGATCTTCTCCTGGCCACCGAACCCGGCGAGCTGGCCATTCTGCTCGAAATGCTGACCCCCGATCAGGCAGCGAGCCTGATCACCGCGCTCCCCGACGATGAGCGGGACGCGGCGATCGATCGGTTCCCGGAAGCCAAACGCGCCGAGATCATGGCGCTGGTCGCGTTCCCGCCGGGCTCGGCGGGATCGGTGATGAGTCCGAGGTTCCTTTCGATCGAGCAGAATCACACCGTGCGCGACACGATCGAAGCGCTTCACTCGGCGCCGGCCGATCTGGATCGCACCACCTACGTCTACGTCATCGACAGCGACCGCCGGCCGGTCGGGGTTGTATCGGTTCGCGATCTGCTGCGACTCAAGGCCGACTCGCAGCTCGCGCGGGTGATGAACCCGAGCGTGGTAGCGGTCGGCGTCAACGACACCGCGGTCGAAGCGGCGACGCTCATCCGTAATCGACGGCTGACGATGCTGCCCGTTCTCGATGCGGACGCAACGATCGCCGGCGTCATCACGTTCGACGACGCGATAGACATCCTGTCGGAGGAGGTCGCGTCGCAGACGACCGGCATCGGCGGAGGGAGCCCCGACGAGTCGTTCTTCACTCCGCCGCGATCCGCGATCAGGATGCGCCTCCCGTGGATGGTGTCCAACATCTTCCTGAACCTTGGCGCGGTGGCGGTCATCACCGGATTCGAGGAGACGATCGCCGCGGTCGCGATCCTTGCCGCCTTCCTGCCGATGATCACCGACATGGGCGGCAACGTCGGCATTCAGTCGCTGTCGGTCGCTGTTCGCTCAATCGCGCTCGGCGAGGTGCGGCTGCGGGACGCGGGCCGAGCGCTCAGAAAGGAGTTGTCTATAGGAGTGGTGAACGGGCTCGTACTCGGCAGCGTCTTCCTGCTGATCGCGGTGGTCTGGCAGCGCAACGCGTTGATCGGGGTGATCGCCGGAACAGCGCTCGCCGCGAATGTCCTGGTAGCCGGGGTCGTCGGCGGCACGCTTCCGTTTCTGATCAAACGACTGGGCAAAGACCCGGCGATGATGACCGGTCCTGTGCTCACAACGATCACCGACATTACCGGTGTCACGATCTACCTTGGGTTGAGCACGATCTTCCTGCTCACGTAGACCAGACGAAACAGCGGTCCGACACCGGGCCACCCGCCGCGCATAGGCCGGCGGGTGGACTTCCGGTCGGCTACTGCGGCAGCACGTCCATGTACTCGTCGACCGTTGCGCCGTCACGGCACATGCCGATGATCTTGCGCCCGAGCGGGATCAGGTCGTCGGTGTCGAACTGGTCGAGCTCCTTCAGGAAGAACTCCGTGAGGATTCCGGCACCGGCATCGTAGCCCTCGATGCCGACCTCCGGCTGCTCGTGGACGCAGAGGTACCCTTTCGGCATCTCCTGCCCGTTCACGCGAAGCGACGGCAGTGAGTACCCGAGCAGCGGGCAACGCGACGGCTGCAGCTGACCGGGGCGGAACTTCAGGCTGCCGCGTCGCGCCATCCACTCGCGGGCAAGCCACTCGCCGATGAAGCCGACCTTGTACGCGCCGATATACTGGTTCGGGATAAGTGCGTACCGCGTACCAATCGTGCTCTCGATCAGCTCGAGCAGCAGGTTTGCATGGCGGACCCTTGTGCCGGTCGCAAACGGCCAGTACGAGCCGACGCCTTCGCTTGTGAGGCCTTCGACGCTCACGATACTCGGGTTCGAGTGGCCGCGCGGTGCGACCAGTCGCCACAGCCACGCGAGCGCGGGCGGCAGGACGTGGAGCATCCCGACGATCCCGTAGTTCGGCGTCTGCTTCGTGCACGGCGGAGTGCGCACGCCAAAGCTGCGCACGTCGACCTTGACCGGTTCGTTGACGGTGTTCCTGATGAAGCTGCGGGGCATGATGACCCTGGGGTTCGGACACGGTTTGCCAGGCTCGTCCATGATGTGTTCCCACAGAAGGATCGTCGATCCGGGCTGCGCGTCGATGTTCAGGAATATCAACGGCTCCGGCGGGTTGATGCAGAGCTTCTCCAGGATCGGCTCGGTGCCGTACTCGGTCAGGTGATCGACGCGCAAAAACCAGCCGAACTCGGCATCCTCGACAACCAGGCGACGCGAATCGGCCTGGAGCGACGGGTGAGCGAGCGCCATGTCGTCGGTGACCGGGTGCAGCTCGCACGTGTCGAACAGCTCCAGATGGAGGTGATCGCCGGTGACGGTGTTCTCACCGAGCAGGATCCGGCCGTCCTCCTCGCGGTGCATCGCCTGCGTCATCTCGCTCTTTCCGCCGCCACTCGCGCCCTCGTGCATGATCACAAACTCGTTGTCGTACGGCGTGATCAGACGGACCGCGGAGCTGTGAAGCGTCGTCCACCCTTCCTGTTCGCCAATGTTGAGCAGGATACCGTAGACGCCCTTCTTCGCGCTCGGCCCCGGATAGAGGTTGTAGCTGAACAGCTCGTGCATCCCGAGCAGTCGATTGTGCACGACCAGCTGCTTACCGCCGAAGTGCGTGTGCCTGAACGGCGGAGCCAGATAGATCACCGCCTCCGGCTTGAAACCTTTCGGGATCTCCGCGGCCGGGATGAATCCCTGCAGGTCGGCAAGACCGGCGACGAAGAACCCTGCGTTCGCGGGCGCGACCATGAGCGTCGGACAGCCTGCGTGCTTGTCGCCGCTTCGGAACGGCAGCACGATCAGCGACTCCTGCTCCTTGAGCCACTCGAACGTTTCCTTGCGGACCGGTTCGAAGTCGTCGTTAAACCGGTCACGGTAGCGTTTCTTGTCGGTCGGTCGGCCGTCTGCGATGATCATCGCCTCCGGATCGCGGCGCCGCATATAGGGCTCCACGTAGTTGACCGCAGCACCGTTCTTGCACCGTGCGACGGTCGCTTCGACCACGCGTCCCTGGCCGGCAACGTCGTAGGCCACCTCGACAAAGTCGGAGCCTGGCTCGAAGAAGGCCAGCTCGAACAGATGCGCACGGCTCTCCGGAAAGATCACCGTGGGCTTGCTCAGCACATCGGCGAGCTCCTCCGGAATACTCAGTACAGATACGTCTATCGAACTCATCGCCACCCTCCGAGGTTTCGCATATTTATGCAGAACTCATGCAGGATACCACGAATGAGGACGAATGTGAAGGGGGGGGTACTGGTTGTTGTCGGTTCGGCGAATCAGCCGGCTACGTTGATACCGCCGGAGCCACGACCCTCAACCCGGGTGGTGTCGACGATCTGGGCCCATGCGTCGCGCAGCTGCGACATCATCGTGGAGATTTCACGCAGTGGCTCGGGGTCTTTCTGCCAGTTCGCCTGAACCAGCTGGTCGATGAAATAGCGGTAGAGCCCGAACAGCCGGTCGGCGATCTCGCCACCCTGCTCGAAGTCGAGGCTGACCATCAACTCAGTGACGATGTCCTGGGCCTTCAGGATGGAGCTGTTGACCTTGTCGAGCGCGCGCGTGTCGGCATCCAGCATCGACACGGCCGAGTTGATCTGGCGGATCGCCTCGTCGTAGAGCATGACGATGATCTTGCCGCCGCTGGCGGTCCGGACCGATGTTTCTCGGTATGCGCTCACCGAACTTGCTCGTAAGGACATGAACTCCCCCTCTCTCCATCGGCCGATTATTGGCGAAACTTGAATCTATCGTGCGTTCTCTATCAACGTCGACACCGGAACGACGCGATAGCCGCGCTCTATCAGCCCGTTGAGCAGAACGTCCAGGCGGTGGAACGCGTAGTCATCGCGTGTACCGCGGCCATCGTCGGGTATGCCGACCCGCATCGACACTATCGAACCCGGTCGTTTCTCTGCCAGGACTCGCTCGATCAGATCGGCGCTCTTGAGGTACAACTGCCCAAGACGCTCGGCCGTCGCCGTCGAAACCCAGTCGAGGCTGTCGACGTCGCGACCCACGTATGTGTAGTTCGCGCTGCGACCGGCGGAAACGATCTCATCGCTGACGAAGTGATACGGCGCGTGCCACAGGAGCGACAACTCCCGACCGGTCGCGGCGTAGTACTCGTCCTCGTTCCTGCTCAGTCCCTCCCTGATGAAATCGGAGGTGATCTGAAACCGCCGGTCAGCCATATCAAAGTGCGCAAAGAACAACGATCCGATCTCGTGGCCGGCGTCAGCAATCTCATTCACCGCGGCCGGGTGCCTCCTGATGAACTCCCCGTTCACGAAGAAGGTAGCACGCAATCCGTACGCTTTCAGGCTCATCAGGATATCGGTAAGCCCGCCAACATCGTCGATCGCGCTGAACACCAGCGCGACTTCCCGGCGCCTGATGCGCGATCCGTGCGTGAAGTAGTCGAAGTCGACCGGTTCGTCGTCGGCGGGGAACGCCTCGTAGCGAGCCTCGGGGGACGCGAAGAGCCGACTCGTGCCGACTCCCTGCGTGCGGCGGACCATCACGACGGTCCGGTAGCTGCCCGACAGCGCCTCCAGGAACACCCGAAACCGCTCGCTCGCGGTGTTCTTCGGATTGAGCGTTCGCTGCGACGCGGACCACGCCGACACGGCGATCCCGGAATCGGTCCGACGCGTGAGCGACAGCTCGTAGCGCCTCTCACCGACCCGAGCGACAACGGTGCCACCCGGAAGAAGCGAGTGGTCGTCCGCCTGCGAGAGCCCGACAAGCGTCCGCGCTCCCGAGACCGACACAGCCTCAATAGTCGCTGAGCCGGCGACGACGACGCGCTGCGCGTCGATCCATACGGCGTGCAGCGGATCGGTCACCGGGACGAATCGCTCTTCGACCCATCCGGACGTTCGCAAGCGCACCCCATCGGTCGTCACGAGCGCGATCCGGCTCTGGTCGGGAGACAGATGAATGGAACGCACGCGCGCGTCGGGCATCCGCTCGAACGCGAGTCCTTCGACACCGGGCCGCAGCCGCAGACGAAAAACGGCCGCTCCGTCGTCCCCGGATACATCGCCGGTCAACACGACCACATCGCCGGCGTTGCTCCACTCCACCTGCCGGACGCGGGTGTTACGCGGCAGAAAGAGCGACGGAAGCCCGAGCACCTGACCGGCATCGACGAAGTCGTCGGTATCCAGGAAAAGGACGAACAGATTGCGGCCGCCCTTGCTGAGCAGGATGCTCTCACCGGTGGGCGCGATCCAGAATCCGTCGAAGTTCGGGTCGTACGCGAACGGAAGCTTTCCACGGATCGTCCCGATCTGGAGCAGTCCCGAATAGAGCGAGCGCGTGAAGAACTCGGTATCGCGAATCTGGTAGACAAGCGATCCCGACAGGTAATAGAGCGAGTTGTCGGGGGCCCAACGGACGCTCGCGATCGAACCCTCGCCAAGCCTGCGGAACGACTCGACCGGGACGCGATCGGTCTCAAACTGCGCGATCGAGTAGTAGTAGATCGCACCGGAGTGGCCGTAGACGAAGTAGCGCGAGTCGGGTGACCAGCGGACCAGCGGGATCTGTGTCGAAAGCTCGACCCGATCTGCGACGATCGTCCTCCGCCTGGTGGCCGCGGCGCCCCCCGAGCCCTCTGCCGGGATCAGCACAAGCCGTCCGTAGGCCGCCGACACGGGCTCGGTGACCAGGAGATAGCGCCCGTCGGGGCTCGATAGCGTCGGAAGGATCCGTCCCTGAGGGATACGCGCGCCGTCGGCGAAGCCTGGGTATCCTGGGACAGGCTCGAAGCGGCCGGTCGCGATGTCGGCGCGGAACAATCCGAACCGGTTCTGAATCTGGATCTGACCGGTCGCGGGCACGTGGCTCATGACCTCCGGGAAGAACGTGAGCGGCACCAGAGGCACCCCGCGCAGAACATCCCCGCCGGCAACCGACTGGCTGAACTGGCCGCCGACGCGCGACAGATCGGACGCAAAGAGCGCGGTGTACGGCGCGCGACCCGGCACATCGGCCTGGGCCGAAAACAGCAGGAGTTCATCCCGGGAGAGGTCGAGACCTCCGAACGAAACTTCGGCGTAGGAAACCGACACCACGAGCAGCAACGACAGAACGACCGCAATCCGTTTCAATGCATCCCCTTCTATGACTTTCGGCACCTGCGCGGAGGCTATACAGACATTATGTGGATCGAGTGAGGTCACGACCGTCGGCAGGGCGGGATTCGATCATGTGCTCGAGCTCGTCTTCGAGTCCGATCAGCTGCTCTTCGATCGATTCGAGCCGCCTGAACGAAAACTCCTGGACCGCGCGCTCCATCCGGTCGAACGGTTGGTCGAGCAGATGCCGAAAGTGGTAGTCGCGAACGCGCTCGGTTCCACAGTACGGGCAGTACCTGAAATCGGGAGCTATGTACCGGCTACACGAGCGGCACGCCGTCAGTTCGCGCACACCTTCAGTGTAGTCGGAACGGTGTCGCTGTTCAACCAGGCACCGTACGGGTATCTTGCACCCGATGACAGGCGTACTACCAAGACGAATCGTTCTCCTCGACGCGGATACCCTCGGCCCTGACGCAATGCTCGATCCGATCGCCCGGCTCGGCGAACTGATCCGTTACGACGCGACCGCGCCCGCACAGACGGGAGAGCGGATCGGTGAAGCGACCGTCGTGATAGCGAACAAGGTCACGCTCGACCGGCGGGTGCTCGAATCGGCGACCGATGCGCTGCGGCTCATCGCGCTCACCGCAACGGGGACGAACAACGTCGACCTTGCGTTCTGCAGGGAACGCGGAATCGCAGTGACGAACGTCGCCGGATATTCGACCGAAAGCGTCGCGCAACACACCCTCGCGTTCGTGCTGCAGCTCGTCGGACGACTCCCGTACTATCAGCGTTACGTCGCATCGGGCCGCTACCACGACAGTCCGATCTTCACGCACTACGGTCCGGCGTGGCACGAGCTGTCGGGCAAGCGGTGGGGCATCGTCGGACTGGGCGCGATCGGCCGCCGCGTCGCCGAACTTGCGCGCGCGTTCGCCTGCGAGGTGGTCTACCACTCGACATCGGGCTCGAACACGGATCAACCGTATCAACACCTCCCGCTCGACGAGCTGCTATCGACCTCCGCTGTAATCACGGTACACGCACCGCTCACCGACGCGACCCGGGGATGCATCGGTCGGCGTGAGCTCGGCCTGATGGCAGACGACGCGGTCATCGTCAACATGGGTCGCGGCGGGATCATCGACGAACAGTCGCTCGCCGATGCGATCGCAGAGGGCTTGATCGGTGGCGCGGCGACCGACGTGTTCTCCAACGAGCCGCTTCGCCGCGACTCACCGCTCGCTGCGGTCCTGTCGAACGACCGGTTCATCGCGACGCCGCACAGCGCGTGGCTGAGCGTCGAGGCACGGCGCCGGCTGATCGACGAGGTCGCGGAGAACATCGCTGCGTTCTTCGCCGGCGGACGGAGGAATCGTGTCGACTGAGCTACTGTACTATCGTTCGCCGCCGCCGGAGGCCTTCACCGCTCGCGTCGTCGACGCGCGGCGGCCGACGACCGGAGAGGTCGAAGTCGTTCTTGACCGGACTGCCTTCTACCCCGAAGGCGGCGGTCAGCCGTGCGACACGGGATCGATCGCAGGCAGCCCGGTGCTGCATGTCAGCAAGGAAGACGACGTCGTCGTTCATCGCATCGGGGGGGCGACTCCCGAAGTCGGCGATGAGGTCAGCTGCGCGGTTGACGCGCTTCGCCGTCGCGACTTCCAGCAGCAGCACACCGGCCAGCACGTCGTATCGGCCGTGCTCCTGCGAACCGGCGGGTACAACACCGTCGGCGTGCACCAGGGCGACGCGTACACAACGATCGAAGTCGACGCATCGCAGATCCCCGCGGCAACGCTCGACGCGGTCGAAGACGCGGCCAACGCGGTCATCATGGCCGATCTCCCCGTCACTACCGAGTGGGCCGACGAGTCGACGATAAACCGCTTCCCGCTGCGCAGACCACCGAAGGTATCGGGATCGATCCGGATCGTTCAGATCGCCGACCTCGACTGCGTCGCGTGCGGCGGGGTCCACGTCGGCCGCACCGGTGAAATCCGGCTGATCCGGATCATCGGCACCGAATCGATACGCGGGAACACGCGGATCATCGTGAAAATCGGCGACCGCGCGCTACGCGACTACCGGGACTCGAGCACGATCGTCTCCGGCCTCTGCCGGACTCTCAGCGCGCAACCGGCCGAGATCGAGGCGCGCGTCTGCCAACTGACCGATCGCGCCGAGCGCGCGGAGGCGGCCGTCGCTGAGCGCGACGCCAGACTCCAGCACTTGACGGCCGGGCAGCTGCGGTCGCAGTCGCGATCGATCGGGAACGTATCGTTGATCACGTCGGTGCTCCGCGATGAGTCATCGGGCTTCCTGCGCGGAGTGACCGAAACGCTCATCGCCGAAGGCTCCACGGTCGTCGCGATTGCGTCGGTTGAAGGCGACCGCGTGCTGTGGAGCGTCGGTGCATCGCCCGATACGGAGATGACCTTCACGGCGAGCCGGGCTCGCATCCTGGCGGTCATCGACGGCAAGGGCGGCGGTAAGCCGCCGATCTGGCAGGGCGTGGGCACCAGACCCGACGCGATCGACACCTTCATGAGCGCGATCGCCGCCGCGGTCGAAACCGGGTCGCTGTAGGAAGCTTACAGGAGCTCGGCGGCAAGCTCGGCGAGCCGGCTTCGCTCCGACTTGGTGAGCGTGACATGACCAAAGAGCGCCTGCCCCTTGAACGCCTCGACCAGGTAGCTCAACCCGTTGGAGTTCGCGTCAAGGTATGGGCTGTCGATCTGGTGCGGATCGCCGGTGAGAACAACCTTTGAGTTCTCCCCCGCCCGGCTCACGATCGTCTTGACCTCGTGCGGCGAGAGGTTCTGCGCCTCGTCGATGATGATGAACTGGCCCGGCAGCGACCGACCGCGGATGTAGCTCAGCGCCTCCAGTTCGATCACCTTGTTGTTCATCAGCTGCTCGGCGCTCTTGATGTTCGGGCGCTTGTAGACGCTCATGATGTACTCCAGGTTGTCGAACAACGGCTGCATCCAGTGCGACAGCTTCTCGTTCTTCTGCCCCGGCAGGTAGCCGATATCCTTGCCCATCGGGATGACCGGACGGCTGACGAGCACGCGGCTGTAGGTCTTGTCCTCGAGCGTCATGCTTAGACCCGCCGCGATCGCCAGAAGCGTCTTGCCCGTTCCGGCCTTTCCGACGAGCGTGACCAGGTTGACCGACTCGTCGAGCAGCAGATCGAACGCCATCCGCTGCTGGTCGTTGAGCGCCCGGACCCCGGCAACCGACGGCATGCGGTGGTCCACGTAGCGAAGGTGACCGCTTTCGTGATCGTATCGGGTCAGAAAGGAGTCGCTTCGGCTTCGATCGCGCAGAACGACGAAGTGGTTCGGCGGAAACGACTCGGGCCACGGAACACGGTGGTCGTGAAGCAGCGTCGATACCGCGTCTGACCCGGCGTCGAGTTCGGTGTACCCGGGGTAAAGCTTGTCAATATTGACCGTCTGCTTGTCGTAGTCGACCGCTCGCAGCCCGAGCGCGGTCGCCTTGACCCGCGCGTTGATGTCCTTCGACACGAAGAAGACGGTGTGACCGCGCTGGTGGAGTCCGTACGCGGTGAGGATGATCTTGTTGTCGGGCTTGTCGATCAGGAGGTCGCTCGGCAGCTCGGCCTGGTGCGATAGTGATACCCGAAGAACCGACCCGTTCT
>RECL01000266.1 GCA_007694025.1 Spirochaetaceae bacterium | reverse complement strand
AGCACCGCTACCAGGTGCCAGATCGGGTAGCGCTCTGTTGGATCCCCGGCGGCCGGGAGCCTGCCGGAGAGCGACCCTTGCGGCACGCTCCCGGTGTGAACCATCTCAAGGCCGGCGATATCAGACTCAGACGCCGATACGACCGACACGGCGAATCGACTCGTGAACGACTCACCGCGGACCTGGTATACGCCGACCTGTCCTGTACGGTCGAACGAAGCGACGTTCGTCCGCGGCCTGATCCGGGTCGGCGTCCCGTCCGGTGCGATCACAACCACTTCTTCGCCCGGGCGCACCGGAATCTCTACCGTGTCGCCGGTGCGATACAGCCGGACCGTGTCGGTCGTCGACGTCGGGATGAGTCGCGAAATCGCGTTGCTCATCAGCACCGGGAATGCGGTCTGGACTCCGATATCGGTGTCGTCGAGCGCGAACGTCAGCCCGACTATCGCACGGTTCCCGCTCCGATACTCGTAGATAAGCGGCACCGAACCCGAGCGCGCCACGACCGTCGCGCGCGGGTCAAGCCGACCAGACAGTGCGTGGCGAACAGTCGTGCGTCCGGAGACGATTCCCCTGCCGAGCGGGTGGTCGTCCGACATCGCGAGCGGCTGCGACAGCTCGATTCTTGAATCCGGGATGAACGGGCCGTCGGGGAACGCCGTTGCGATCGCGATCGCGCGGCCTCGCACTCCGACGGGCGCAGGGACCCGGTCGATCACAAGGATGTCGTACCGGACCGATTGGTCGTACTGCTCTCTGGTGACCACGGTCAGTCCGGGGTAGATCGACAGAAAGGTCTCCAGGAAGAGGTTCCCCGGTGTCACAAGCTGCACGACCGCCGACGTTCGCACCGGGACGATCCACGCCGCGTCGTCGGCGGCGAGCGCGTCGGTGTGGCCGACGAACTTTGCGTGGTATACACCCGCCTGCGCGGGTACCGTCGTCACGACACGCCGTCGTTCTCCCGGATCGAGCGCGATAGGGAACGTGGCGATGCGGTTGGTGTCGGCGTGAAGCTCGAGTGCCGTCGCGAGCCGCTCCTCCCCGAAGTTCGACACCTCCACGTACGCGTACGCGTGTGACGCGTACGCGTGTGACGCGTACGTGTCAGGCGTTCCGTCTGGCGACGGTCGAAGCGTGAACGCGGTGATCGCCGCGTTCGACGCGATCGGGCCGACGATCTCGATATCAAGCGGGACCGTCGGCCGACGCGCCGTCAGTGCCCGGTAGCCGGCCAGGTCGGTGAACACGACTACCGACGCATCGTCGGCCACGAGCTGTTCGATGACCTGCATCGAGATGTCGGGATCAAGGACCCCGCCATCCGCGCTGATCGCACCGACTGCGGTAGCGATCTCGCCGATGGCGGCTCCTTTCGACCGAACTACCGCCGGGTTCGCTCCGATCGTGACAAGCGTGATCGACTCCGGCCGCGCTCGGCCGATACGCTCGCGCGCGCGGTTACGCGCGCGTTCGATCTGCGACACGCCGTTGACCACCGCCGACATGCTCGTGCTCGTGTCGATCACGACGACAAGGTGTTCGGAGCCCCTCGCGCCCGATAGCTCGACCGCGATCCCGGCGGACGCCGCCGCGATCAGAGCCGCCGCGATCAGCGTCAGTAATAGACTCAGGTTTCGTAGCGATGCGAGTCGGGGGCGACGGCTGCGCGTCGCGAGCAGGTCTGTCCATAGATAGAGCGATGATACCTCCACTCGCCGTCGCTCCTGTCGCAGCAGGTAGACAACGACGATCAGCGGTAGTACGAGCAACAGCCACAGCCCGAGAGGGTACGCGAAGGTCATCGCACGAACGCCCCCCGGCGCATCGAATCCAGGATGACCCGCTCGAACGGTATGTCGGTGGTCGCGCGGACGTAATCGATCGCGCGATCTCCGCAGAACCGCTCGACGCGCTCCAGGAAGCTCGAAAGCCGCGCCGAGTATTCGCGCGTGAGGCCCGCGCCCGCGGTTATCGACGTCTGTTCGCCGGTCTCCGAGTCCACCAGCCGGACAAGACCGTTTACTGACGGGGTGACTTCCTCCGTCGACAGGACGTGAAGGAGAACGACGTCAAATGCGCGGTAGAGGAGCGCGCCGAGCCCTTGCTCGTATCCTCCAGGATCGAGCAGATCGGTGATCACAATCGCGAGTCCGGGCCGGCGCGCGGCGAGCGAGTAGTCGGTGAGCGCTGCGTTGAAGTCGGTCGCGCCGCGGGCAGTCAGCGACTCGATGTAACCGAACAGCGACGTGATCTGCGCGCGTGTCCTGATCGGGGGCATCGACCTTTCGATCCCGTCGGCAAACGCGCAGACCCCGACCCGGTCAAGGTCAACCGCGGCCAGGTACCCAAGCGCCGCCGCCAGCCGACCCGCGTACCACAACTTCGGCGGATCGCCGAAGGACATCGAGCGGCTCGTGTCGATCAGGATGTGGACGGTCAGGTTTTCCTCTGCGGTGAACACCTTCACGAACAGGCGTTGCAGTCGCATGTAGATGTTCCAGTCGAGGTATCGGAAGTCGTCACCCGGCTGGTACGCGCGGTGATCGGAGAACTCGAGTGACGCTCCGTGTCTGACGGTCGCGCGCTCGCCCCGAACGGCTCGGCGGCGAACCCTTCGCGATACGAACGACAGCTGCTCGAGCGCGCGCAGAAAAGACTCGTCGAGCATCCGCGTCCCCGTCACTCGACCTCCGCAACCGCGTCGACCACCGCGGACACGATCGTGTCCGGATCGACTCCTTCGGCCTCGCCCTGGAAGCTCGGGATCAGGCGATGGCGCAGCACCGGCAGCGCCGCGCGGCGGATGTCTTCGAAGCCCGCGTGTTCGCGACCATCCATCAACGCGAACGCCTTCGCCGCGAGCACCAGCCCCTGCGCGCCGCGCGGGCTCGACCCGTAACGAACCGCGCGCCGTACGACCTCGAGCGCGCCGGGCAAGCCCGGGTGCGTCGCCGTGACCAGTCTGACCGCGTACTCCGCGATCGGGCGCGCGACGACGATCGCGCGAACGAGTTCCTGGAACGCTACGATCTGAGCTCCGTCAAGAACATGGCCGACGGCCGATGGCGCCGGCCCCGTCGTCCGGTCGACGATAGCGAGCAGTTCGTCCGCGCTCGGGTACCCGACGCTGATCTTGAAGAAGAAGCGGTCAAGCTGCGCCTCCGGCAGCGGATAGGTGCCTTCCATCTCGATCGGGTTCTGCGTCGCGAGTACGATGAAGGGGTGTGACAGCGGGTAGGTCGTGCCGGCGTACGTGATCGCCTGCTCCTGCATGGCTTCGAGCATCGCCGACTGTGTCTTCGGCGTGGCGCGGTTGATCTCATCGGCGAGCACGATCCGCGAGAACAGCGGCCCCTTCTGGAACCGGATCACCTGGTCGCCGGTTTCGTCGCGGATCAGCACGTTCGTGCCGACGATGTCGGCCGGCATAAGATCGGGAGTGAACTGGATCCGCGTCGTAGTCAGCGCAAGGACGTTGCCGAAGGTCTTGATCAGATAGGTCTTCCCGAGTCCCGGGGCTCCTTCGATCAGCGCGTGTCCGCGGCAGAGCAGGCAGACGAACAGCTCGTCGATAAGCTCACCGTGCCCGACTATCCGCGAGGAGATCTCCTCGCGCGCGCGGGTCAGTCGATCGACCGCGTCCGTGATCGCGTGATTCATGCTACTGCCAGTGGCATCACTCATTGGTCTCTCCTTCGCTTCCATTGCCGTCACGCGGCGCGACGTCTGCAAAAGCGATGCGCAGGAAGTAGTCGCGAACGATCCGCTCGAGTTCCTGTGGCACCGACTCACCGGCCATCGCCGACTCGACTACCCGCTCGTACTGCCCCATCCGGTCGACTTCGGGCAGTCGCGCGATCGCTTCGGTCGGCGCCTGCCTGATGATCAGGTCGACAATCGACCCTTCGGTTACAACGCCCGGTATGCGTCGCAAGACCTGCGAACGCTCGTCGAGCCGTGCGAACGACCCGTCGCGTCCGTCAAGAACGGCGGCCGACCCGCCCTGCGCGCCGCCGGGGGCCTGCCCGTCGGTGTCCGCGGCGCCGGCATCGTCGCGCCCGGCCCGCACCGGTCGTCCCGCGCCGCTGTCGTCGCTCGTCCCGATCGGGTCGTCGTCGCCTTCGGTCAGCTCGGCGAGCCCTGCGCCCGCCTGCTCGACGACGCGGCGGCTTTCGGTGAGCTCGTTCAGCAGCCCGGTTTCGCTGTCGTCGGATCGTGCGATGTTCAGCTGATCGATCAGTCGGCGCATCTGCTCGTCAAAGCCGACGACCGCGTCTGCTTCGACGCCTTCGCCCGCCTCTTCGAGTGCCCGGACCTCGTCGGGAAGCATCGATCCGTCGCGTCCCATCCGGGCCACGAAGTCGATGACCTCTGCATCGCTCATCCCCGCCTCAAGCGCCGCGCGGATGTCGGCCTCCAGGCCATCGGGCAATCCGGCACCATCGGATGCGAACGGTTGCGCGCGCGGGATATTCGCGAGCTGCCGTTCGATCGCGGATTCGATCTCAAGCAGCCGGTCTCGCGCCTCCCCGACTCCGATCCGTCCGTCGTCAAGGTCGTCGCCGAGCCGCTGCATCCGCTCCGCAAGGTCGACGAGCTGCTGGTCGGTGCCCGCGCGCTCGGCGAGCCGCCGGCCCCGGTCGGCGAGCATCGTGCCGTATCCGTCGGTCGGCGGAGGCGGCTCGGGCCGCGACAGATCGACGATTGCGATCGACACCAGCATCACGACCAGGAGCGCCGTGATCGCGGTCACCCGCGTCCGGGGGACCGGGTAGACCCGGGCGGGGTCGACCGATCGTGATGCGGACACCGCGCTACGGAGAACCGATTCGTTGAAGCCGGTGGCTGCATCGGCTTCAGCGGTGGGCTGCTCCCCAAGCGCGTACCCGGTTACCAGCAGCGACCGGAGGTGGCAGGCATGGTCGGCGTCGCGAAGCAGGACGAGCGGACGAACCGGTCGCAACGCAACAGCAAGCGCCGCGACGACCGCCACGCCGATGTTGGCCAGCGCGACAATGCGCCAGAACTCCACGCGCACTGGAGACGGCGCGCCCAAGGTGGTGATCAGGAGCGCGAGTCCGGCCAGCGCCGATACGGCGGTACACGCCCCGACGGCCATCGGAACCGTGCGCAGCGCGCCGAGCAGCTTTGCTCGCGCGTCGAGGCGACGCACAAGGCTCTCCATCGCGCGGTCTGGCCGGTCACGACGCGGCATCAGCGGTCCTCCGCGTGGCGTCCGGTACGCTCACGATGGAGCCTTCGGATACGAGCGAGCACCCGTCCGTGCACCGCGATGATCAGCGCGGAGAGCGGAACAGCCGACACGAAGGTTGTGCGGATCTGGCGCGCGATCACGCTCGCAGACTCGGCGTTCACGACCGTGGAAACCGCGGCGATCGGGTTCAGCGGGGGATACACGACGATCGTACCGATAAACAGCGCGGCCGCGAACACCCACGGACCGACGACAAGCACGACGTAGGAGAGCTCACCGACCGATCCGATCAGGAGCCCGGCCGAGCGACACACGATGCCGGTCAGCGCTACTACGGCGATCGATGACGCGATCGTCACCGGTGGGACGCCGACCGGAACGGCCGCGACGACGGCGATTGGCGTAGCTATCGTGACGAGCACAAGCGTATGGATCAGGCCGATCGCGTGCTTGAAGCCAAGAATCTCGCGGGTCGGCAGCGGTGAACCCTCAATCCATTCAACGAATCCGGTGGTTCGTCGCGATGCGGGCCGCCCGAGTCCGAACAGCGTGCTGAACGCGCCTATGAGCACCGTCTGCGCGATGATCACCGTCAGAAAGACCGGTGGCACGAAACCGCCGCGGTAGAAGTAGATCGGCGATCGCCCAGGCCACGCCACCACCACGACGATCGCGAGCGCGGCTACGTAGAGGCCATGGAGCGACCGGAACGGCCGTGACTCGACGTAGAGCGATATCGCTTCGGCTACAATGGGGTGGGTTGTTCGGCGCCGTTTCATCGTTGCGTCTCCGGATCCGACAGGCGGATCACTATCACGTGTATCGAGACCGCGTCGTCAAACCGGCTGTCGAGATCGACCGGCAGGAGCGGCGTCTGCGGCCACGCGATCGCGATCGGTCCGTCACTCCGCGTGTGGAATCCCGGAGCGCGAGCAATATCGCCGAGGAGGCGCGCGCGGTGTGCGGCATCGATGCTTCCCGCGACGAACCGCGTCCAGTCACGAATCGAGTCGACCCGCTCTCCGCTACCGATCGGCCGTTCGAGTTGTTCACCGGCCGCAATGTCGCCAAGCCGGTGAAGCTCGCCATCGGCGACTACCACGGCGTCGCGGAGGAGCATCCCCGATTCGTTGATCACACGAACTGTTCGTCCCGACGACGCGGCCGCGCTGATCGTCGCGATCACGTTGAGCGGGACGACGTCGAGCGCGTACGACAGGTCCGAGCCCCATCGCCGCAGCGGCAGCGTCACGGTCCGACGGGCTTCGTCGTCAGTGACCGCAGGCGCGGCCGTTCCGACGGTCGGAACGAGCGGCCGGCCCTGATACGCTACCGAGTACTCCGACGCCGAACGGCTGAACACCGCGGTATCCCGCTCAACGATCGCAAAGCGCTTTGCCGAATCGGCGACCGCGAGCTCGACCGATACCGCGTGTGTGTCGGGCTGCAGGCGGACGAGCGCGCTGATCAGCGCGACGGCAGTCACAGTAGCGGCGATCACGATCGTCGCGCCGATCACTCGCCGTGAGGCTCCCCGGTGGGCACCGATCAGCGACAGGCCCGCCACCCATACAGCCGCGTAGAGCAGCAGCCCGGTAGCGACGAGCCAACGTGGTGCAAACGCCCCGCCGAGCTCGCCAAGCTGATTTGCGATCAGTTCAGTCTCCAGAAGTCGCCGCCTTGTCACCGACGGCGCCGACACGGTCGACCCCGACGCGAGCAGCACACGCCATGTATCGACGCTCGTCACCGGCGCGACCCGCGCCAGGTTGATAGCGTCGAACGGCAGGATCGTGACCGATCCAAGCCCGAGCGCGAACCGTGCCGCCCTCGGGCCGAATCCGGCGACATCGACGATCACGAGCGGCCCGCCGGCCTCGGTCGCCGGGACGCCCACGCCGAGCGCTTCGAGCCCGGCATCGGCTACCGTCGCGACTACCGGGCGGACCGCCGGCGGTGCGGACGCTTGTGCAGTCCGGCGCAACGGCGCAAGGATCGGTTCGAGCGCGCGCAGGTCTGCCGGGCTCGACTCCACTCCGATCGATACGATCGCCCTGCCCCCCGCTGCGACCCAGTCGCGCAGCGCCTCGATCTGACTCGTCTCGAGACTCCGGATGCGCGCATCGTGGATCACGACCGCCGTGACCCCGTCGTAGGCGTACCAGACGTCGGGTAGCGTATCAAGGAGCGGATACGCGACGGGTATCGGGCGGACGGCAGGCGTGCGCACCGACGGTGACCTCGCTGAGGACGCCGCCGCCAGCAGCGCGTCGAGCGCCGGCTGTCGTGACAGCGCGACGATGACGCTGTCGGCCGCGCCTCTGCCGGCAACGGACACGCGTGTTGACGCGAGGGTACGCCCGTCGCGCTCGACGGCGACCGTGACCGGTTCGGCGGTGGAAACGAGCGGGATCGCGAATCGGAACGACTTGGTCGTCCCCGCGGGAAGCTCCACGACGCGGGATGCGGCGCGTTCGGCCGTCCGTCCGGCCCTTTCGACCAGAACCGTGATGGTACCACGAACGTCGGATGCGGTTGCACGTGCGGTTACGAGTACCGGGACCCAGGTGCCCGGTACCACGAGTCCTCCTGTACCGACAATCGCATCGATCTCCACCGCGGAGGAGATCGACCCGCGATCATCGGCTGACCCGTCCGTGGTGACAAACACCCCGTACGCAGCGACAAGCACCAGCAGCGCAGCCACGACCTTCACACCCCTAACATACCGACGCCATATCCGTTTGCCCATCGGACCGGCCGCCCCTTTTGAAGCAAGGGCTTGACCCTGTCGTTTCTCTGTCTCCATACTTGCGGTTCCAGAGGTACTTTTTTGCTCGTTCGTTACACGAAAAACCGAGATGGCCGCGCGGTGCGCCAGGCCGTCATCTACACCCCCCAGGAGCACCGCATCGATCCAGACGCGCTCGATCCCGACGCGGTTCGCATCGCCAAGCGTCTCCAGGGCTCCGGTCACCGCGCGTACATCGTCGGAGGCGCGGTCAGGGACCTGTTGATCGGCAAGCGCCCGAAGGACTTCGACATCGCGACCGACGCGCAACCGAACCGGATCCGGCGTCTGTTCCGCAACTCGCGCGTCATCGGGCGACGGTTTCGGCTTGTCCACGTCTTCTTCGGGACCAAGATTGTCGAAGTCTCGACGTTTCGCAGCGAAAACTCGGTCGGGTTTCAGAACGAGTACGGTGATATCGAGGAGGACGTGTTCCGGCGCGACTTCACGATGAACGCGCTGTTCTACTGCCCGGCCGACAACACGATCATCGACTACGTCGGCGGCGTTGACGATATCCGCCACCGCAGGGTGCGAAACCTGATTCCGATCGAGCGTATCTTCACCGAGGACCCGGTCCGGATGATCCGCGCGCTCAAGTACGCGTCGACCACCGGCTTCAAGCTCGTAGCGCCGGTGCGACGGGCGATCAAGCGTTCGAGCGCGCTCCTTGCCGACACGCCGTACTCACGGATGACCGAAGAGGTCTTCAAGATCCTGCTGTCGGGCGCGTCGTCAAAGATAGTCGAGGAGTGCATCAGATACCGTCTGTTCGAGCACATGCTGCCCGAGTTCGCAAAGCTCGCTGCCGACAAGGGGTTCCGCTCGAAGCTGCTGCACCGGCTGTCCGCGCTCGATTGCGAGGTGCGCGACGGGCTTGAGGATCGCAGGTCGCGCGGCGTCGCCTACCTCTGCGCCGACTACCTGTTCGAACACACGGCGGCTGGCGCCGAGCCGCGCATCGCATTTGCCGACGCGTTTTCCGCGCTCAAATCGGTCCTGAAACCGATCGTCCCGGCTAACAAGGATATCGAACTCGCGCTTGTATACCTGATCCGAAGGCGGAAGAACTACGTCAAGGCGGGCGAGCTCGAGCTCACGCCCGCGACCGAACGCGTCCGGCAGGAGGACGAACCGTACCGGCACGAGACCGATCCTGACGCGTCGCCGCGTCCGGCGCGCAGACGGCGCCGACGCCCACGGCGGCCGCGCACCGACTCATCCAAAGAGTAGGCAGGCGCGCGTCACCCGCAGCGGGCGCGTCACCGATGCGCTCTGCGATCAGCCCTGTATCCGCGCTATCAGCTGTCCCGCCTTGTCGCGGAACGCATCCGGATCGATCTCGACGGTTCTCTCAAGGTAGGCAACCGCGTCGTCGAACCGGTTGTCGGCGAACGCGTTCACTCCAAGCGCGTAGAGCGTCAGCGCCTCATTCGCGCCGCGGCTGAGTGCTTCCTGGTAGTAGAAGTCGGCGAGCGCGTGGTTCCCGCGATCGTAGTTGATCAGCCCCATGTAGTAGAACGGGATGAAGTTGTCCTCACGCAGTTTCAGCCCGGTGACGAAGCTCTCCTCGGCTGCCGCGAGTTCGCCTGCCGCGTACTGGCGGACACCGTCCTGCACGAGGGTCCGGAAGCTTCGCCGGCCGGCGACGTAGTCGACGTACGCCTCCACCAGGATCGACTCGGGTACCCATCGGAACGCGCGCTGATACACGCGTTCAGAGTTCTGTGCGAGCCCCGACTGCGGATCGAGCGCGCTGATCGAGTCCCAGATGATGCGGTTGTGGTCGCGATTCGGGCTGTTCAGCAGGAAGTTCACCATACCCCACGCCTGCGGGTAGAAGACATCGATCCGCGACCGTGCCTGCTCCACCGTCATGCGGACCATCTCGGCGAGCCCGATCGGTTCGAGCCCGGCGGTGCCGTCGAGGATCGACTGCAGCGTCTCCAGCCACGCAAGGTTCTCCCGGTAGAGCGCGACGCCGAGGTCCGGATCGAAGGCGACCTGCTCGAAGTAGACCGCGAACCCTTCGCGGAGCCACAACGGCGGGTGAGGGACGAAGGCGCGCAGAAACTGGATGAACCCCTGATGCTTGAGCGAAACATCGAACGCATCGTCGTCGGTCCGGAAGCCGACAAGCTCGCTGCGTGCCAGATCGGTGTAGTGCAGGTAGACGAAGTCGTCGCGGCGATCGTTGATGACTCGATCAAGGTAGGTGTCGAACCGTGATCTGGAGCTGAAGAAGCGTGCGCGCATCCGCACCGGAAGCTCGTCCAGATCAAAGTGGAAGTAGTCGTTGAATACGACCAGCAGAGACTCGAGCTTCTCCGCGGTCGCGCGGGCATGCTCCTCACCGAGTTCCGAAAGAACCCTGTAGTGACGCGTCTCGTACTCGGCGAACGTCGATGTCTGCGCCGGCATCGCCGCCACGACGACGACAAGCATGAGGAGAATGGCGATTCTACGCATTCCGGAGCCTCCTGACTCGAATAGTAGTCGCTCGCCGATTACGCTGTCAAACGTTTTTCACGGCTCCGGTCGTTCTAGATTCTCGATTGTCACGTTCAGCTCGTCGATGATGATGCCGGTGTAGCGTTCGATCTGCTCTACGATGTAGCGCTGCAGCTCGTGGATCGTGCCTGCAAGCTGTACTCCGAACGGCACGTTGAGATAGAGATCTATGTGGTATCCCTCGCGATCCTTGGATATCGAGAGCCGCTTGATCCCGATGCCGTTGCCGTACTCGTCGACGCAGTGCAGGATCATCTGCGTGAGCGCTCCTTTTGAGATGCTCACTTCACCCTTGCGGCTGAACTCGGGGCGTACGACCGTCTTCTCGAAGAGCGTGTTTCGTCTGCGCCACCCCTTGCGGAAGAAGAAGCGAACCGAGTCGGCCATGATTCGCGGATAGTTGCGCTTCACTTCTACCGACGGAACCGGGATGACGTGTCGCCCCTGGACGCTGCGATAGTGAATCGCGGTGTTGATCTCCTCCGCGGTGGCGATGTCTTCGATCTGCACGACCTTGTGGATCGGTGGCAGCTTCAGCACCCTGCCGATCTTGATGACCATCCGCTCGCTTGTTCCGAGGATCAGTACTCGCTTGAACTTGATCGATTCGAGCGCGCTGAGGACTTCGTTCCGGTGCTGACGGTCGTTGAACAGCGCGGTCTTCACCGCGGCGAGGTAGTTCTTTTCGCGTTTCGCCGAACGGCCCGCGACGATCCTGCGATCCTTGATCAACAGCCCGTCATCGATCATCAGATCGATACCGTACTTCTCGACGAGGAGCTGCGCGCGAAAGCTCTTTCCGGAGCCGCTCTTGCCGACGAGCGCGTACACCTTGATACCGCGCAGCCGGAACAGCAGGCGTTCGAGCATTTTGGCCATGCTTCAGTATAGACCGCACGACGCCGACTACCAATCCCGTCGGCTCTGCGGTCTGCTACCGGTGCGCTGCCACCGTTTCGATGAGAGTCTCTAGCACGCGACGGCCGAAGAGCGCTTCGATCGCGCGCAGCGAGTCGGGAGGCGGCGGGGCCCACAGGTGGTCGAACCCAAGGATCTGCGACGGTCGACGAAGCGTCAGCGATGCCGCGTGCAGCAGGTAGCGGCGAAACGGCTTTCCGTTCGCCATCCGCGCGGGCACGCCCGATCCGGTTCCGCCGTACTTGACGTCGGCGCACAGCGCGTGCCCGTGGTACGCGGCGTGCGCCCGGATCTGGTGCGTCCGGCCCGTTTCGATCGTCACGATCGCGAGCGTCCGCGTTTCGGTGGTAGCGATCGGGTCGACGCGGGTGACCGCCATCGCCCGCGAGTGCTCTCGCTGGGGCGAGTACTCTCGCTGGGGCGAGTACTCTCGCTGGGGCGAGTACTCTCGCCCATGGACCCGGGTGATCATCGACGAGCCGTCGCGTTCGAGCGGCTCGTCCCACACCGCGCTCGTTTCGATCCGCCCGCCGAGCAGCGCAACGTACCGTTTCACGACCGATCCGCTCGCAAAGACCGCCGCAGCCTCTTCGGCACCGCTTCGAGTGATCCCGAAGACGATCAGCCCGCTGGTGTTGCGGTCGAGCCGATGCGCGGGGCCGATCCGGAAGCTGATCCCCGACGGCGCAGGCGCCCACCGCCGAACGAGCGTTTCGAGCGATTGCTCGCCGTGCGTGAGCTCTCCGGCGAGTTTGTTCACGACGACGATGTCGTGGTTCGCGAAGACGATCCGGTCGCGCTGCTCGATCGGAAGGTCGGGGGAGGGGGAGTGCTCGGCGGTGAGCGACTGCTCGCCGGAGAACGCCGGGGGGATCCGCAGCTCGTCGCCGCTTGCGACCCGGTGGCTGCCCGGTACGCGGTGACCATTGATTCGGACCTCTCCCGATCGGATCGCGCGAAAGATCCTGCCGACCGGAACCGCCGGGAATGCCTTTCTGAGTACGCGGTCGAGCCTGCGGCCGCTGTCGTCGTCTCCAATCCGGACTACTGGTGCGTCTGGCATCGCCTCTGAGCATACCACGCGCCGAGGGTCCGTCGTCACCACCCGGTGGCTTTGCTTGACAAAGCCATTGCGTGCCGACACTCTACGATGCATGGACGCGCATCGCGTCACCGCCCTGTACGGTCTGGTGTCGGGGCCGGTGTTCCTATCGGCTTTCTTCTCCTGGTTCATCGCGCAGCTGCTGAAGACGATTATCGACATCACGCGGCAGCGCTCACGGACATCCGGGGAGGTCGTGTCGACGATGTTCTGGAAGACCGGCGGCATGCCGAGCAGCCATAGCTCGCTGGTGACGTCGCTTGCGACGTCGATCGGCTTCGCGAACGGGACCAACTCGCCGATCTTCGCGCTCAGCGTCTTCTATGGCGTACTCGTTATCCGTGATGCGCTCGGTGTCCGCAGGAGCGCCGGCATGCAGGCCCGCGCGCTCAATGAGCTTGGCGCACGAATGCGCGAACTCACCGGCTACGCGTATGAACCCGTCAAGGAGGTCAATGGCCATACTCCCACCGAGGTAACAGTTGGCGTCATCCTGGGCTTCTTCATAGCGCTCGCGTTCTCGCTGTTGTGATCGACCGGTTCCCTGCGCTCCAGACACTCATCGTGTGCCTCTCTTCGGTCGTCCTGCTGTTCGCGGTGACCGCGGTCGCTATCGTTCCATCGCTGTACCGGCGCTCGCAGCCGCTCGATCCGTACCTCACGGTGGTGACGCCGCTGAGTCACGACGAAGCCGCTGCGCTCCTGGCCGCCGCCGGAGTCGACCACATCGTCGCACCGCACACGACGAAGGTGCTTGTGAGCAGGTTCGACGGGGTCGACGCGGTGTCGCTTCCGGCGGCGCTGACCCGGCTCGATCCGCTCGATCCGCGTCGCGATCCGTTCATCACGGCCCTTGGTCTGTACTTCGTGATCGATGGCGCGAACGCGCTCTACGCGCGGATTCCCGGAACCTTGTGGAACGCGAACCGGTTTGTGCGCGATGTGCTTGGTTCGGGAAGCCGGGTCGCCGAATGGTACGCTGTTCCGTACGCGTTGTCGGTCGCACTGTTCGCGCTCGTCGTCGGAGGCACCGCCGTGCTCTACGGACGCGGCCGAGTGGTGGTTCTCGCGCTGGCCGTTCCGCTCGTACCGGTGATCGCTACCGGGTCGCTCGCCGCCGCGGTTGCCGCGGCCGTCACGTTTGCATCGACGGCCGTCGGGCACAGAATCGATCGGGACGAGCGCGCCCGAAGGTCCGACGTGGTCGCGCTCGTGTCGGTGCGCGCGGTCGCGATGGTCGCCGCGGTGGTCGGCCTGTCGGGCGTCTACGTGGTCGCCGTGGCGGGTGGGCGCGCGCTTGTTGCGTACCTGATTGGTACGAGCGGAGCCGGCGCGGTGCTCGTTCTTGCCCGCTCTGTGGCGCATTTGATCGCTGCGGCACGGCGCCATGACGACGGGCATCGGCCGTTCGTGCCCGTGTCAATCCTGCGCTCACACCGTGGTCTCGGAGGCCTCGAGCGCTGGTTGCCCGCGCTGTGGACCCTGTTGCTCGTACTGCCGCCGATCGTCGATCGACTCATGCCCGATGCCCCGGTCCGTCGACCCGTTGTCGAGGCGGCTGGCGCGGCTGGATTCGACCATGAGGACCTGCTGCGTCTCTGGTCGGATGCCCGCTTCGAGTTACCGAGCATCGCCGACTACATCGCGCACCGCGCGTACCAGGAGGCACTCGCGTACGGTTACGCGTATGCTTTCCCGGCGCCCGGGACGGTGGTCACGCTGAACCGGTTTCGCGAAGAGGCGGACGGGTCGTACTCGAGCTTTCGCGAGACCGTCGCGACGTTCGATCAGAGCTGGATCGATCACGCGATCGGCTCGGCTCCTGGCGGGATCGTTTCGATGCTCGCGTCGTTCGGGCGACCCGTGGGGGTTGTTCTGACACCGACCGACGCACTATACTCGCGGTACCCGCACATCGTGCTTCACGCTATGTACATTCTCCTGACGTCGCTGCCACTCCTGATACTCGCACCAATCCGACCGTTGCGATACAGGTTCCATTCGAGCCTTCTTGATGCTCTGCGCCGTCGAAGGCTCGTGGCATGATGCGTACGGCAACCTTTCCGGTCGGGGGTCTCTATCCGGTCCACCACAAGCACGCGGCGCACCGGCGCGCGATCAGGAACGCGATCCTTCCGGCGGTCTCGATCGTCCCGCTACGGCAGTCGCACGGTCCCGACGCCGAACTGTGCGTGGCTCCCGGCGACAGGGTCGGCGAGGGCACGCGAATCGGTCGGGCGGTCGGCGACCTCTGCGCTCACGTGCACAGCCCGATTCCCGGGCTGGTCCGTGAGATTCGCCCCGTGACGCTTCCCGACGGCGTCATCTCCACGGCGGCAGTCATCGACCTTGCCGGTTCCTTTGACCGCCTGGGAAAGGTCCTTGCGAGGCATGAATGGAAGACGTTACGCCCGGGTACGCTCCTTCGGCTCATAGAGGACGCAGGCGTGGTTGGTATGTCGGGCGTATCACAGCCGACGCACGCGGCGATCGACGCCACGGCGGCTGCTTCGTGCCGGTGGCTGATCGTCAACGGTGCAGAGAGCGAGCCGTACGTCTGTGCCGATCACCGGCTGATGGTCGAGCACCCTGCCGAGATCTTCGAGGGGCTTCAGATCGTCGAGCGACTGCTCGCACCCGACCGCGTCGCGGTCGGAATCGGCGCGGACAAGCGGGATGCTATGCGACGCATGCGGGCACACGACAACGACGGTCGCCGACGCGACTACGTGCGGCTGTCGGTCAAGTACCCGCAGGGTGACGAACGGCAGCTCATCCGCGCGGTCACGGGTCTGGAAGTGCCGTCTGATGGGCACGCGATTGATGTCGGCTGCGTAACGATTTCGGCCGCGACGCTCTACGCGATCTGGGAGGCCGTCGTCACCCGCAAGCCGCTCTACGAGCGGGTCGTCACCGTGGCCGGGAGAGGCGTCGCCCGGCCGGGGAACATCAAGGTGCGTATCGGGACCCCGATCGGGGGCCTGCTTGCCGAATGTGGCGGCGTGACCGACCCGGTCGCCCGGATCGTCATCGGTGGACCGTTACGCGGCTACGCCACAACGGACCTGACGACTCCCGTACTCAAGTACACGACGGCCGTCCTTGTGCTGACCGCGGCCGAAGTGAACGCGGCGCCGATCGTTGGATGCATCCGGTGCGGTCGGTGCGCCGAGGCGTGCCCGATGGGGCTCGATCCCGCGCAGCTCTACAAGCTGGTGGCTCACGGTCGCTCGGGCGATGCGGTCGACTACGGGCTCTTCGATTGTACCGAGTGCGGCGGGTGCGGGTACGTCTGCCCGTCGCGGATCCCGCTCGTCGACGGGTTACGCAACGGTAAGGCGAACCGATGAGAGGTACGGTCATGTCGGCGAATCCGCCGCAGTTTCACGATCGGGCAACGACCGGCCGCATGATGTGGGCAATCGCGCTGTCGCTCCTGCCGGCAGCCGGCTGGGGAGTCTACCGGTACGGGACACCCGCGCTGTTTATCATCATGGTTGCGGTCGGTGCCGCTGTCATCAGCGAAGGCGTGATCGGCCTGATCCGGCGTCGACCGACGCTACGCGACGGTAGCGCCGTGCTTGTCGGGTTGCTGATCGGGATGGCGATGCCGCCCTGGGTCGGTCTGCACGTGCCGGCGACCGCCGCGATTTTCGCGATGCTCGTCGTCAAGTGGAGCTTCGGTGGCCTTGGCGGAAACTGGATGAATGCCGCCGCCGGCGGGCTTGTCTTTGCGTTCTACTCCTGGAATCGTCAGATGATCGGACCCGGAGTCGATGGGGAGTCGTCGGCCACCGTTCTTGCCACCGTGCGCGGCGCGCTCGAGACCGCATCCGGCCCCGTCGGTGGACCCGTCGGTCTGTTGCGCGCGGTCGGTTACCCCGTTTCGAGCGTCGATGCGTCGGTGACCGATTGGTTGAACGCACGCGTTCTGACCGTTGTGGGCGCGAACCTGCCGGGCGGCTATGTCGACCTCTTCCTGGGGTACGTCGATGGCGCGATCGGTGAGGGGGCGGTCGCGCTGCTTCTGATCGGCACTATCGCGCTGGTCGCGACGCGGGTTATTCGTTGGGAGATCCCCGCCGCCTACTTCGCGTCGTACGCGATCGTGACACGCGTCTTCGGCGGGTTGGTGTTCGGCGACGGGTACATGGCCGGCGATGTGCTGTTCCATACGCTTTCCGGCGGCGTGGTGTTCGCGATGTTCTACCTGGCCCCCGACCTGAGCAGCGCTCCGACCAACCGGACGGGGATGCTAGTCTACGGAGCGGGAGCCGGCGCGCTCACGTTTCTGTTCCGCTTCTACGGTGCGTACCCCGGTAGCGGAGCGTTTGCGGTGCTGGTCATGAACACCGTTGTGCCGCTTCTGAACCGCGGGTTGCGGCCGCGCCGATTCGGGACTCGCCGTCGCCGCGACCCCGGAGGCCGTGTGCGTGCGATTGCCGGCGCCGGGAGGAAACCGTGAACGAAAGCGTTCAAAGGGTCGGTACCGTAACCCTTGTGGTCGTGATTGTAGCGCTGATCATCTCGCTGGTCGCGCTTCTGCTGTCGGGGCGCCTGGAGTCGACGGCCGAACTGGAAGCTGCTGCGCGTGTCGCGTGGAGGGCCCGTTGACCGGCATGCCGCGCGGCGTCTTCCGCGAGAACCCCGTTATCGTACTCACGGTGGGGCTGTGTCCGTCGCTCGCGGTTGCGACGCACGCGATCTACCCGCTGGTCCTGGGCGTCGTGCTCACGCTGGTACTGGTCCTGAGCGCTGGCACGCTTGTTTTGCTGCGCGAGTTGATCGACCGGCGTATCCGCTTTCCGGTGGTCCTTGCCGTTGTCGCCGGTTTCGTGTCGATCGCCGATCTCATCGTCCGGGCGTACGCTCCTGACCTTTCCGCGGCGCTTGGCATCTACGTACCGCTTCTTGCGATCAACTCGCTCATCCTCACCGGCGGGTTCTCGGCCGTCCGGTCCGACGGGGAGCCTGCCGGTGACATCGTCCGCGATGCGGTCGGGACGGGCATAGGGTTCCTGCTCGGCCTGACCCTCATCGGCACCGTTCGCGAGATCATCGGAAGCGCCACGCTGACGCTCTTTGCGATCGGATCGTTCGACGGCGTGATACGATTCGCGGCCGAACCATCCGGTGTCGCCGCGTTCGCGCTTCCGGCCGGCGCTTTTCTTGTGGTCGGATACATCATGGCGCTTCACGCGTGGATCGATGCGCGAAGGGTGCTTCGCGCGACCCGCCCGGCCGACGCGCCCGATCCCGACCCCCAGCCTGGTCCCGACCCCCAGCTCGACTCTGAGTCCCTGGAGCGCATGTGAGCACGATCGCTGTCGTATTGACCTTCGTTCTGGCGTCGAACATCGTGCTCGACCGGTTCCTGGGCTTCTGCCTGATCGTCGACGGCGAGGCCTCGCTGGGGCGCATAGTGCGGGTCGGTGCGATCATGACGGTGCTGATGCCGGTGACGACCGCCGCGACGTGGCTGGTGGGCAGCCTGATCCTCGGTCCGCTCGGCCTCTGGTTTCTCCGGACTCTCGTCTACGTCTTCACGGTCTATGGACTCGTCTCGGCAATCGATCACGGGTTGCGTGTAGCGCTGCCGTCGGTATACGCGGTTGTATCGGATGACCTGATGGTTGTGGCAGTGAACAGCGCGGTGCTCGGGGTCTCTCTGATCGTCGCCGAGGTCGGACTCGGGTTCGCCCACAGCATCGCTGCCGCGGTCGCGGCCGGGGTGGGTTTCGTGCTCGTCGCGACGATCGTCGCGTCGATCGTCGCGCAGATCGAGTCCGAGTGGGTGCCCGCTCGTCTGCGCGGAAAGCCGATCACGTTCGTCACGCTCGGGCTCGTCGCGCTCGCGTTCGCGGCGTTCGACCAGGGATTCCTGTCGAACCTGCTCCAGTAGTCCTTGGCCCATTTACAAGCGGTCGGCGGGGCGGTAGAATCGCTACACTGGCGGGTCAACGGCTCTCCGTGCCACCGGCCAAGCCGCGCGATACCAGTGGGATGGCGATGAAGAAGGCCAGGCTCATCCTTGGTTCGACGAACAGTCTGCCCGTCGGAGCCAGCGATGACGAGATAGAACACGTATACCAGACCTCGCTCAAGCCCTACCTGCGCGTGCTCTACCATGCACCCCAGATTCCTGTGACGCTGCACTATTCCGGACAGCTGCTGCAGTGGCTCGAGAAGCACCACTCCGAGTACACCGACGTCCTGTCGGAGATGATCACCCGCAAGCAGTGCGAGATCCTCGGCGGCGGCTTCTACGACCCGGTTCTGAGCCTGATACCACGGCTCGACCGGCTTGGACAGATCGAAAGCCTCACGACCTATCTCCGCAAGCGGTTCGGACGCAGGCCTCGTGGCACGTGGATAACCGAGCATGTATGGGAGCCGAGTCTTGCGAGCACGCTGCGCTCAAGCGGGATGGAATACGTCTTCCTTGACGATTACCACTTCCTGACCGCCGGGATGCGCGACGAAGACCTGTGTCGTCCGTGCCTCACCGAGGATCAGGGCAAGACCATCGTTGTGTTCCCGGTCTGTCACGACCTCAAACTCCTCGCACGAACCGAACCGCCCGAGCGTATCGTCGATTACCTGCGCGATCAAAGCGACGATGACGGGTCGCGCGTGCACGTCCTGATCGACGACGGGGGCCGACGACTGCCTGAGCGACCTTCGCCACCGAGTCCATGGCTCGAGCAGTTCGTCGAGCTGCTCAAGGAGAACCGGGAATGGATCGAGGTCGGGCTCCCATCGCAGTACGTGAAGGAGAGTCGGCCGCGTCGGCGCGCCTACTTCCACTCCGCGGGGTCTGAGGAGTTGCTCTACTGGTCGATGACGCCCGACCAGCAGGACTCCTACTCGAGCGTACGCGACAACGCGTCCAACGGCCGCAACGGATACATGATCGGCGGCCACTTCCGGCAGTTTCTCACGAGGTACGCCGAAAGCAACCAGATGTACGCGAAGATGCAGTATACGCACGTGCTCGTGAATCAGATCCGCGGCGACAAGTACCGAAAGCAGGCCGCCCGCGAGGAGCTATGGCGCGGGCAGTGCCACAACGCGTACTGGCACGGACAGCACGGCGGGATCTACCAGGGGCACCTGCGCAAACAGGTCTACCGCGCGCTGATCGAGGCGGAGAAGAAGACCCGCGAGCGTGGCATATTCAGCCCGTCGATCGTAGCCGTCGACTTCGATATGGACGGGCTCGACGAGTACCTCTATCAGGGTACCGATCTCAACGCGTACGTCCATCAGGTCGGCGGTATGCTGTTCGAACTCGACTACCTCCCGACGAGCTGGAACTACCTCGACACCTTTTCACGGCAACGCGAGAGCTATCACTCGACCGACGACCAGGCGCTCGGCTACGACCGGTATCCTCGCAGGGGCTTTGTCGACCACTTCCTTTCGTCGGACACGACCGTAGAGCAGTTCATCGCGGGGACCGCATCCGAGCTCGGTAACTTCACCGACGCGCTGTACGCGCGGTCGGTCGGCAAGCGCGACACCCAGCGACTCGATCTGTCCGCCGCCGGTTCCGTGCGGGCGAACGGCAAGGCCCGACTGCCGGTCGAGCTCGATAAGCGGTACGAGTTCAAGCGCGGTATCATCGACCTGGAGTACACGATCAGATGCACCGGGGACTCGAGACTCGAGGGTCTGTTTGCTCCGGAGATCAACCTCGCGTTCGAGTCGGCCGATCCGGACAGTCAGCGGATCTTCGTCCGCGGTGGACGCCGGCGGCTCCAGGAGGTTGCCCCCGATGACAACCGGCACGAGACCGTGTCGGAGATTCGCATCGAGGATCTGGCGAATCACACTGCGATCACCGTGACGTTCCCCGAGTGCGACCCGTGGTGCTTTCCGGTCCGTACCGTCCGACGAACCGGCGAAAACGGAACGGAGGGCCGGATAGTCGAGTATCAGAGTACATGCATCGTGCCGCGGTTCGCGCTCAGCGTCGACCCGGGCGCGCGCGTGCAGGCGGCGATCAGAATCCGGTTTGAGAAGCTGTAGCCGAACCGGCGAGTTCGGCCAGAATGACGCGGATCCATGCCTGCGACTCCGCGTAGTGGTACTCCCTGGCTACCAGGAACTCCAGCAGAGCCTCACGCCGCTCGCCGATCGCATGCAGCGCCCGGCCCCGATAGTAATGCGTCCGCGCGCGCAGATCAGACGGCAGCGGTAGCGACGCGAGCGCGTCGATCTGTTCGATCGCCTCTTCCCACGCGAAGAGCCTGATCGGGCCGTCGATGATCGTTCGCAACCTGTACTCGATGCCCTGTGGATCGGCCAGACGGTCTTCGCGCAGAATCGGGGGGCCCTCGGGTATCGTGACCGGCACGCTTCGTTCCATCAGTCGGCCGATCGCGCGCTCGGTATCGACACTAACCGCAACCGGCTCCGGCAGGAACCGCCGCGGGTCGCTCAGCGCGGTTCCCGTCGTGAAGCCCGCCTGCGGCCGCAGGAACGGCAGTGGAATACCCCGCGTCACGACCGTCGGCGGCTGCACGGCGTCGACCTCCGGTTGGGGCGCGACTCCAGGTTCGGGTGCGGCGTCAGGTTCGGGTGCGAGCCGTCCGTCGGCGTCAACGTCGCTATCGGGCGCCGCCGGTTCGGCTACGCGCGCCGGGGCCGGTCGCGGCGTCGGCGGACGAGCCGACTCCGGCAGAGGGATCGTAACCGACTGAACCGTCGCGTTTTCTCCGGGTCGTACCGTCACGGTGCCGTCGAGAACCTCTTGCGCATCGAATGCCGCGTAGTAGTACCCGATCCCGGGTACCGGCAGGTCGTCGATCGACCCCAGCCGCGAGTCGATACGCCGGAACATAGACGCCCCGGCCAGGTCTGTCGCGACCCGAATCGGCGATGTCGACCGGTACACCGCGATCATCCGGTCGGTCCGGTCGGCGCCGATCGCGATGGTGACCGCGCCCTCAGGCGTTGCTATTGCGGCGATCGACGTGATCCGCGCCGGACCGTCGAGCTCGGGCGGTCCGGCGATCTCGACCGGACGCAGTGTTGAGTTGCGCCCCGGAACAATCGACCGGAAGGGCGTTCCGTCGGCGTCGGTCGCGACGACCGCGTAGTGATACGACCCCGCCTGCGGCGGTACGTCGATGAACGACGATACGTCCGCTGCCACTATACCGACGACTTCCGCGTGCTCGAACGAGTCGTCTGCGAACTCGGTGGTCGAGCGGTACACGATCGTGTTGCCCGCGGTGTCGGCGGGCACCCATGAGAGCCGTATCTGCGGCTCTCGAATAGAAACGCGCAGTCGCGCGACCATCGTCGACCGGCTCTGATCCGCTGTGCCGGAGGTCTGCGCTGATACGATGCCCGTCAGTGCTGCGATGAGCGCAAGAAAGAGGAGTTGACGGGTCGTGGAGAGCCGGCGGTTCACCATTCACTCATAATAATCGGTACATCGGGTCGCCCGCAACAGTACTCCCCGCGGGGTGACTCGGCGCGCCCCATTCACTATACTCCCGGAAGACCGGAGGCAATATGCTCGAAGAACTTGTCACGCCGATTCGGGACCTCAGAAAGCGAGTTTTGGACACCTGGAGGCATCTTTGACTCGGATAGGTTGAAGTCCGAGATCGCCGACCTTGAACATCGCACCGCTGACCCGAGCCTCTGGGATAACCGTGAGGAAGCCGAGCGGGTGATGACGCAACTGAAGCGCACGAAGGATCGCCTCGAACCGTGGGAGCGGCTTGTCTCTGAGACCGACGAGCTCGCCGAACTCCTGGAGCTTGCGATCGCCGAAAAGAGTGGTGACCTGGAGCGGGAAATCCGCGATGGCCTTGCCGAGCAGCAGCGCGTCTTCGACCGGCTCGAAGTCCTGGAACTGCTGTCTGATCGATTCGACGCGTCGAACGCGTTCTTCACGATACACTCGGGTGCCGGCGGCACCGAGGCGTGCGACTGGGTGAGCATGCTCTATCGCGCGTACACACGCTGGGCCGACCGCAACGCGATGCGCTACGAGCTACTCGACATCCAGGAGGCAGAGGGCGGGATCAAGAGCGTTACGATCCAGCTCGACGGCGACTACGCGTACGGCTATCTCAAGGGCGAGACCGGTATCCATCGGCTCGTTCGCATCAGTCCGTTCGACTCGAGCGGTCGGCGACACACGTCGTTTGCGTCGGTCTACGTGAGCCCGGTAATCGATGACGACATCGAGGTCGATATCAAGCCCGACGACATTCGCGTGGACACGTACCGCGCAAGCGGCGCCGGCGGTCAGCACGTCAACAAGACCGACAGCGCTGTGCGGATCACGCACTTCGACTCGGGTATCGTCGTCCAGTGCCAGAACGAGCGGAGTCAGCACAAGAACCGGGCGACCGCGATGAAGGTGCTGAAGAGCCGACTCTACGAGTTCTACCGCGCGAAGCAGGATGCAGAGCACGCCGCCGACGCTGCCGAGAAGAAGGATATCTCCTGGGGCAATCAGATTCGGTCGTACGTGTTTCAGCCGTACACGATGGTCAAGGACCACCGCACCAAGCACGAGACCAGCAACGTCCAGGCGGTCATGGACGGTGACCTTGATCCGTTTATCGAGGAATACCTGCGCTTCTCGTGGAACGGGAGCGCATGAGGGTCCGCGTACTCGTCGTCGACGACCTGCAGTTCATGCGAGAACTGCTCTGCGGTATCCTGAGCGATGCCGGCGCCGACGTGGTTGCGGAGGCCGAAGATGGCCGTGCGGCGCTGCGCCGCTTCCTGGTGCATGAACCCGACGTGGTTCTGCTCGACATAGCGATGCCCGTGATGGACGGGATAACGACGCTCCGCAAGATAAGGATGCTCGAACCGCGCGCGCGGGTGATCATGTGCAGCGCGCTCGGCGAGCAGCAGCTGATCGTTCGCGCGATCCAGCTCGGTGCGCGCGACTTCGTCGTGAAGCCGTTCACGCCGCAGCGCGTCGTCAGCGCGATATCGAAGGTACTCGCGGCCGACAGGGTGGAGCGTGATGCACTACGCGTGCCTGCGTAGCCTCAATCGGTTCGCGTGCGTAGCCGCACTCGTTGGAGCGCTCGCGATCGGTGCCGTCGCGAAAGAGCCCGATCCGGGTCTGCCGCCGCAGCGCCCGGTCTTCCGCGTCGGTGTTGCTGCGCTGTCGGCCGACCGTGTTGCCGTTGAGCGACGCTTCGTCGCAGCGACCTTTCCCCTGCTTCTGTACGAGTCGATCCGGGCGGTCGATGCCCGCACCCTGACCGATCAGGAGGTCGTCGCGTACGGTACGCGGCGGCTCGAGGCGGCACGCCGCGACGCGGCACGAACGTTGAGCGCCGCCGTTGAGCGTCGCGACCGGCTCGCCTTCGAGCGTAACCCGTCGGCGACAGCGATCGGCGCGGCGCGCGACGCGGTGGCTGCCGCACGCCTTCGGTTCGACACGCTCGCGTCGATGGAGCCCACGCTTGCGATCGAGCGCGAGCGCCCGGTCGGGTTCGTCGCTGCGCTTGAGGCGGGGCGGCTCCTGCCCGCGATTCCCGCCGGCATCGACAGTCTGCTTGCCGACGACCGGCCGCTGCGCGACGCGGCCGCGCGCGACGACCTTGACGCGCTTGTGTTTGGATACGCCGAACAGATCGCCGGGTACGTTGTGATCGACATCTACCTGTATCACGCGTTTCTTGCTACGATCGAGCGGATCGCGGTTGTTACGCGACTGGCAGAGGAGATCGCCGCCGACGCGGCCGATGTGGCCGACGCCGTGGCTTCGAGCCTGCTCGGCCGGCCGTGGGGGGCGATCGACGTGATCGCCACGCCATCATCCGCTGCGATCCGCGTCGATTCGGCGCTGATCGGGCTCGGTTCGGCGCGGATTCCGTTCGCACGTCCGGGCGACTACGAGCTTCACGTGTCTGCGTCGGGACGGGCCCCGGTCGTCCAACGCATCACGCTCGAAGCCGGCGAGGCGGCGTCGCTGCGGATCGATCTGACCGAGTCGACCGCGCGACCGGTCCGGCTTCAAAGCTCTCCGTCGGGCGCGAACGTCTACGTCGATTCGGTCTGGGTCGGATCGACTCCCGTGACCCACCGGTTTGCGCCGGGGAGTTCCACCGTGCGCATGACGCGCGACGGGTATCTGGAGTCGCGCTTTGTCGTGGATCAGACGACCGCGTCGGTGGTGTCGCGCGCGCTGCTGCCCGACTCGATCGACTGGGGACAGGAGATCCGCCGCACGCGTGCGGACTTCTATCGGTCGCTGACCTGGTTCGTCGTGAGCGTGCCGGCCACGCTCGTGCTCTGGGGCGGGTACCAGAGTATTCTTGGCGTACGCTCGGGACCCGATATCCTGAGGCTGTCGTTTGAGGAGGACCAGCGGATGGTGCGGACCGGCAACATCCTCTACTGGTCGGCACTCGGCGGCGTGATGGTCAATGCGGCGCTGCTCGCGAACGTGGTGCTCACCATCGTCGACTACGTCGCGGTGGGAGAGGGGTTCCACAATCAGTAAGATTGTCCAGGGAGCGAAACGATGAAGAAGCGTGGGCTCGCAAGCCGTCTGCGCGAGCTGTTCGGCGGGCGGTTTGGAACCGAGGAATCGTACGAGGAACTCGAAGAGTTGCTGATCGAGGCGGATCTGGGCGCGGCGATGGCGATGCGCCTGGTCGACGAGGTCCGCGATGCGAGCCGGGTCGAGGCCGCGTCGGATCATCGCGATCTGGTCGCGATTCTACGCCGCAGGATCGAGTCGACCGTCATCGAGCATCCGTTCGTGCTGACCCCCGACGCGTTGAACGTGGTGCTCGTGCTCGGTGTCAACGGTGTGGGCAAGACGACGACGATCGCGAAGCTCGCCGACCACTTCCGTCGGTCGGGACAGGCCGACCGGATCTGTCTTGCCGCCGGAGATACCTTTCGCGCGGCGGCAGTCGACCAGCTGTCGATTCACGCCGACCGGCTCGGTGTCCGGATCGTGAAACAGGCGACCGGAGCCGACTCCGGGGCCGTGATTTACGACGCGATCGAGAGCGCGCGCAACCGTGGGGAGCAGCTGGTACTGGCCGACACCGCGGGGCGGATGCACACGAAGAAGAACCTGGTGGAAGAGCTTGCCAAGATAGACCGGATCGTCGCGACGCGGGCGCCCGACGCAGTCTACCGCAAGCTGCTCGTCATCGACGCTACGACGGGTCAGAACGGACTTCAGCAGGCGGAGGTCTTCAGTGGCGCGGTCAAGATCGACGGGATCGTGCTCGCGAAGTACGACGCGACTGCGCGCGGTGGCATACTGGTGCCGATAGCCGAAAAGCTCGGGATCCCCGCGGTGTTCCTGGGCACCGGTGAGTCGTACACCGATATCAGACCCTTTCGCGCCGGAGATTACGCGATGGAGTTGGTGTCGCCTTCATGAACTGTTTCCGCCGTCCGGGCCCCACCCGCGGCGTCTGCGCCCTGGCGCTGGTCGCGCTGTTCGCGCGCGGCTTGATCGCCGACGAAGGCAGCTTCTACGCGTCGAACGCGATGGGCGTTGTGCGCGACGCGATTGCCGCCGACGAGATCGACGCGCACGAGTGGATCATCCGCGTCGACGCGAGCGCAGTCGGTGAAACGCACGTGCTGTTTCGCGATGGAGTCGAGATCGAGAGAACCGACTTCGTCGTTGTGGATGGAGTGCTTGCCGAGCGCCGCGTCGGGTTGCCCGATGGAACCATCCGGTACACCGAGCGTTACTCCTACTGGGCCGACGGGTCGTTGCGGTCGGTCGTCCACGACGGCTCCGGGGATACGATCACCTACCGGTACGAGGCGGGGCGGATGGTGCTGGAGTGGCACGATACCGGCAGATCGATCGAGGAGAGCCGGTTCGACCGGGCTGGTCGGCTGGTGCTGCGCCGCGTTCGCGTCTCAGATGCGATCCTTGAGCAGGAGGAGCGCGACTACTGGGCCGACGGCGCTGGTTCACCGCTTCGAAGCGTCACGCGTACCCGAGACGGGGAGGTCACCGTCGAGCAGTACAACGAGCGAGGTGTCCTGGTCGGGGTCACCAGCCGCGCGGCCGAGGCTGTCAGGTCGGCCCTTGTCAGGGTCTTTGACGGCGACCTGCTGGTCGAAGAGCGCAGCGAAACCGATGCCGGGCTTCTGGTGCGCCGGTTCTTCTACGAGGCCGGTGTGCTGATCGCCGAGCGCGTGTTCCGCGACGGAGCGCTGACTCTGGTCGTCGATCACGAACCCGGAGCCGACTATACGCGTACCGAGACGATCCATCGCGGTGACGAGGCGCTGCTTCGCGTCTACTTCCGGGGGCAGGTCAGAATCCGCGAGTCGGTACTCCGCGATGGGGAGGCGATTCGAACGCGCGAGTTCGCGACCCCGGACGGACAGTCATGACGAGTCGCTGGATCCTCTTCGTTTCAGTACGACACTTCCGCACGAAGCGCCGGGAGAAAGGGCACACCGCGGGGGTGCTGTCGGTTCTTGGAATTGCCGCAGGGGTCATGACTCTGATATCGGTCCTTGCGGTCATGAACGGCTTCCAGCACAGCACGATCGAAGACATCCTGGAAGTAGGTAGCTTCCACGTGCAGGTCACCGGCGTCGATCCGGTGTCGGCTGCGCGCCAGATTGGCGCGCTTGCGGGAGTTCGTGCGGCCGTACCGTTCGCCGAGCAGCACAGCCTGCTCGCCGGGTACTTCCGCGATCCCGTAGCGGCAGTTGTCCGGGGAGTGCCCGACACGATCGGCTCGGACGACGAAGGATTCGCGCGGAGCCTCGAAATCGTCTCGGGGCGGTTCGCACTCGATGAGCCGTCCACTGTCGTGCTCGGAGAGGAGCTCGCGCGGCGGATCGGAGCCCGCGTGGGTGACACCGTTGAGCTTGTCGGGTTCGATCTGATCCAGGGTGCCGCGGCCGGGGCCGCGCTCGTCTCTCCGCGGCTCGACGTGATTGGCGTGTTCAAGACCGGCTTCCTGGAGTACGACGCCGGGTGGAGCTTCGTGTCGCTCGACACGTCGCGGTCGCTGCTCGGCACGCCCGCCGGGACCGTTGGCGTGAAGCTCCGTGATCGTTTTGCCGATCGGGTTGTGACCGCGCGGATCCGCGACCTCTTTCCCGATGCCTCTGTCGAAAGCTGGCGCGAGTACAACCGCGCGATCTTCGGCGCGCTTCGTCTGGAGAAGACGCTGATGATGCTGTTGATCGGGCTGATCTTCGTGGTCGTTGCGGTCAATATCTACCAGTCGCTTCGTCGCAGCGTGATGGAACGGACGGAGGAGATCGGCGTCCTGAAAGCGCTCGGCGCGTCACCGCTTGCGCTCCAACTCGTGTTCGTGTTCGAAGGCGTCTGGATCGGTGCCGCCGGGGCGACGATCGGAACGGTCCTTGGGGTGATCGTCAGCGCGAACATCAACCGTATCTTCGCGTTCGTCGAACGCGCGATCAACGCGGTGTCGGTCGCCGCTGCGGTCGCGGTCGGTGCAGTCAGCGGCGCGGGCGTCGACGGCGGCGGCTTTTCGGTGTTCAGCCCGTCGTACTTCTACCTGGACGAAGTACCCGCCGTGCTGGTAGCCGGCGAGGTGGTCACCATCGCGGTAGTGGCCGTGCTGTCGGCGACAGTCGCCGCGTACGGCGCATCGCGCCGGGCCGGTCGCATCACGCCGGCGGAAGTATTGAGGTACGAATGAGCATTGTCGCGCTGAAGTCGGTCACCAAGGAATACGCGAGCGGGGAGTCCACGATCAGGGTCCTGGACACCGTCGATCTTGAGCTCTCCGAGGCCGGTATACACGTCGTCACCGGTGCGTCGGGTAGCGGTAAAAGCACGTTACTGAACCTGATTGGAGGGCTCGACCGCGTCTCCTCCGGTACGATCGAGTCATGCGGCTACCGCGTGGACGCGATGTCGGAGGACGAGCTTACCGACTATCGCAGCACGAGTCTGGGTCTGATCTTCCAGTTTCATCACCTGCTGAAGGACTTCACGGCGCTTGAGAACGTGATGCTCCCGGCGTTCATGCGCGGACAGCCGCGCGCCGACGCAGTGGAGCGCGCAGAGCAGCTGCTCGGTGAAGTCGGGCTGTCGGAGCGGCTCCACCACTTTCCGTCGCAGCTATCAGGCGGTGAACGCCAGCGCGCGGCGCTCGCCCGGGCGCTGATCAACAACCCGAGGCTGCTGCTTGCAGATGAGCCAACGGGCAACCTGGACGCGGCCAACAGCGCCCTCGTCGAAGAAGTTCTGTTCACGGTTGTTCGCGAGCACGCGACGACGCTCGTTCTGGTAACCCACGATGAGCGGCTGTCGGCGCTTGGCGATTCGCGCTACGTGCTCGAGCGGGGAGTGCTTGGGAGAGGGGCGCCCGGGCCGGCATGACCGTACGAGCCACGATCGCGCTCGCACGCCGCTTTCTGTTCGGCGGTCGTCGAGTCAGCGTATTTTCGCGACGAACGCGCGGCGGCGTGATCGGCGTCGGTCTCAGTCTGATACCGCTTGTCGTCGTGCTCCAGGTGGCCGACGGGATGATCGCCGGCATCACGACGCGCTACCTGGAGACCGGAAGCTACCATATCCAGGGTATCTCCCGGTCGCCGGGCGCCTTCGACGGGCTTGACTCGTCACTCGCCTCAGCCCGGTCGGTCGATGGTGTACGGCTCGTCGTCGCCGAACGCCAGGGAATCGGTCTGGCGGCCGGGGCCGACACGCGAACCGCCGTCACGATCAGGGCGGTCGAGCCCGACCTGTACGCGCGCGATCCCGGGCTGCGTCGCTACCTGGAGGTCCGGTCGGGCGCGTGGGATCTCGATTCGCCGGACAGCATCGTCGTGGGAGAGTACGTTGCGCGTCGGCTCGATGTCACGGTTGGTGACACCGTGCGGATCCTGACCGCGCGGCAGCTCGCATCGGGCAGATTCCTGCCGCGCAGCAGCTCCTTCGTCGTTCGGGGGATCGTGTCGGCCGGGTACGCGGACCTCGATCGGCTGTGGGTCTTCATACCGTTCGACCGCGGAACGGCTATCCTGCCCGAAGAGAGCTCGCGGCTGATCGTCGGCGTCAAGATGGACTCGCCGCTCGACCTTCCGAACCCGATCTTCTCTTCACGAGCGCGGGCCGACCGCGAGCGCGCGCAGGCGGCGCTCACCGAGCTTCGCACGCTGTTCGGCGACCGGTTTCGCGTCGTGACGTGGTTCGAGTCGAACCGCGCGCAGTTCATGAGCTTCAAGACCACGAAGGATCTTCTCGTGTTCATCATGGTTCTGATCGTCGTGGTCGCCGCGGTCAACATCTCGTCGACGCTTGTGATGCTCGTACTCGAGAAGCAGGAGGAGATCGCGGTTCTCAAGAGCATGGGTGCCTCCCCCGGGGCGATCCGGCGCGTGTTCATCGTCTGCGGCTTCGTGCTCGGGACGCTCGGCGCGGCCGTTGGTCTGTCGGTCGGCCTGTTGGTCGCGGTGAACATCAACGAAGTGCTCTACGGGATCGAGTGGGTGCTGAACGCGTCGGCGTCGGCTGCCCGATGGATTATCGCTCCGCTCGTCGACCTGCCCGGCGGTACGATCGAACTCCTGTCGCCCGAGTTCTACATCGAGCACATTCCGATCGCGATCCGGTTTGCCGACGTGCTGCTCGTCGCGTTCCTTACGATCCTGCTGTCGACCGCTGCCGCGTGGTTTCCCGCGCAGCGCGCGTCGCGGATCCGGCCGCTGGAGGTGTTGCGCAAGCACTGAGCATGGACGGCCGCGCTGCGCTTCGATATGCTGTGGGCCGGAGTACCAATGCTTGACCTGAACCTGATCCGAACCAACCGGCCAGCCGTGGAAGCGGCGCTTCGCAAGCGCATGGAGCACGTCGACCTGTCCCGGCTGGTTGCCAACGACGCAAAGCGCCGCGAGTTTGTAACGTCGGTCGAAGCCCTGAAGGCTCGACGGAATCAGGTCTCCGCAGATATACCCGTCCTCAAGAAGGCGGGCGAAGACGTCGACGGTCTGCTCGCCGAGATGAAGGAGGTATCCGCGACGATCAAGTCGATGGACGCCGAGATCCGGGTTCTGGACGACGCGATACACGACGAGCTTGCCCGGCTGCCGAACCTTCCCTCCGACGACGTCCCTGCCGGCGGCAAGGAGGCGAACGAAGTGCTCCGGACGTGGGGCGACAAGCCGTCGTTTGCGTTCGAACCGCTCGATCACGTGTCGCTCGTCACGTCGCTTGGCCTTGTCGACTACGAGCGCGGCGTCAAGATGGGCGGAAACGGCTTCTGGCTCTACCGCGGGATCGGGTCGCGGCTGGAGTGGGCGCTTCTGAGCTATTTCATCGATACGCACCTGGCCGATGGATACGAGTTCATCCTCCCCCCGCACCTGCTCACGTACCAGTGCGGGTTCACCGCGGGCCAGTTCCCGAAGTTCGAGGACGACGTCTTTCAGCTACGCGGTGACGACGATTCGTTCACGCACTTCATCCTTCCGACCGCGGAGACCGCTCTGATCAACTTCCACCGCGACGAGATCCTTTCAGAGGACGAGCTGCCGAGCAAGTACTTCGCCTACACGCCGTGCTATCGCAAGGAGGCCGGCAGCTACCGCGCGCAGGAGCGCGGGATGATCCGCGGACACCAGTTCAACAAGGTCGAGATGTTCCAGTTCACGACGCCCGAAACCTCAGAGACCGCGCTCGACGAGCTGATCGCGAAGGCAGAGGCGCTCGTGCAGGGGCTTGGTCTTCACTATCGCGTCAGCAGGCTTGCCGCCGGCGACGCTTCGGCGGCGATGGCCAAGACGTACGACATCGAAGTCTGGATACCGAGCATGGGCGAGTACAAAGAGGTCAGTTCGGCGTCGAACGCCGCTGATTACCAGGCTCGACGCGGCAATATCCGGTTCAGACGGGGCGATCGCCGGATCGAGTACGTTCACTCGCTGAACGCGAGCGGTCTTGCGACCAGCCGCATCCTGCCCGCTATTGTCGAGCAGGGGCAGCAGTCCGATGGATCGGTCGTGCTGCCACGCGTGCTCGCCGACCGACTCGGAGTCGCGCGGCTCGAACCGGGGGAGCCGGCCGGCGGGAGCTGATCTGCCCCTTTTTCTGCGAGCCCGTGGGAAAGCGCGAGCAGAGAGTTCGGCTTTTTGCTACTATAGAGTCGATGAGTGGCAGGCAGTGCGACGTCTGTGGGGAAGGACCCGGTTGGGTCCAGACCTACCAGACGCGGGGAAGCGAATACGATGAGCTGTGGCTGTGCGCGCGTTGTGCGGAGGCGCTCGGCGTGACACCGGGAGATCCGACCTACGGGCCGACCGTTCGCGAGCTCCTGAGCGGTCTCATCGCGACGCAGGCGGCCACGAGCTGCAGCTGCGGCACGTCGTTCCGACAGATTCGCGAGCGAGGCGCCGTCGGCTGCCCCGATTGCTACCACACGTACCGGAGCCAGATCTACGAGCTGCTGACGCACAGCTGCGGCGCGCACTCGGGTGGAGAGCCCCAGATCGTGCACCGCGGGCGTCTGCCGCGGCGTGTCGAGGTGTACCGCGGTCTGCTGATCGACCGTGAAACCCGACTCGAGGAGCTGCGCGACGCCGTCGACCACGAAGACTACGAGCGCGCCGCCCGGATTCGCGATCGTCTGACCGACCCGGGAGAGCGGTGACCGTGACTACGCGAAGTACGCCGCTTCCGCCGGCCGTACCGTGGGTCTGTGACGATGCGACCGACTCCGACGTCGCGATCGCGTCGCGGGTGCAGGTCGCGCGCAACCTGTCGGGGTATCCTTTTCTCGACGCCGAGCCGACCTGCGGGTATCGCGACGCGCTTGAGACGGTCGACACCGTGCTTCGCGCGACCGCAACAGAGCTTTTCGGGGAGCCGTACACCCTGCTGACCGACCGATCGATCTGCGACAGCGATCGAATCAGGCTCGCGGAGCGAGGAATCGTCGACGGTACGCAGGCCGATTCGGTCTTCCTGTCGTCAGACGAGCGGTTCGTCGCGGTGGTCGGCGGAGAAGACCACCTGCGACTGCTGTGTACCGCGCCGGGACGCGCGGTAACCGCCTGCGTGCAGCGCGTGGTCGATGCGGATATCCGGCTCGAAGAGTCGCTCCACTACGCGGTTTCGATGGACCTCGGGTATCTGTCGTCGCGAATCGCCGAAGTCGGTACCGCGCTTCGTGCGTCGGTCGTGCTGCACCTCCCCGGGCTTCTGAGTCGGAAACGGATCGGCCGGATTCTCGGTCGACTCGGCCGTATCGGCTGCGAAATGCCGAGCATGGCTGCTCCGCGTAGCGGCCTGTTCGTGCTTCGTAACCGGATCACCTTCGGGCTCGACGAATCGGCGATCGTCGAGCGTGTCGACGCGTGCGCCCGGCGGCTCGTCGCGCTCGAACGCCGCGCGCGCGACCAGATTGCCGCAACGCAGGCCGATGAGATCCGCGAGCGCGCCGAACGCGCGCACCATGAACTGCAGACCAGCGAAACGCTCTCGCGCGAGCAGACCGCGCTCCTTGCGAGCGACCTGCGCTTCGCTTCCGTCGCCGGACTCTTCGGCGGCTATTCTCCTGCTCTTTTGGCAACCCTTTTTTTTCTGGGCAAGGATAGCCATATTAGTGGTAGTCGGGGACCGCGTCGACCGGAATCGGGAGAGGACGATACAGACACCGACGAGGTCCGTGCGAGCGTCGTTCGCGAGCTGCTCGCCGACTGCCACGCTCATTGAGCTGGGAGGGTTTATGTTCAAGGGTTTGACACAACGCGCTCAAAAGGTTCTGACGATACTCGCGCAGGATGAGGCCAAGCGCTTCCACTCCGATCAGCTGCTTCCGGAGCACATCATGCTTGCCCTCCTGAAGGAGGGCGGTGGGCTCGGGTACAAGGCGCTCGAGCGGGCCGGGATCGACCCCGCACGGATGCAGATCGACATCGAGAAGGAGATTCCACGCAAGCGCGGCGGGTTCATCCTGGGCGACGTACCGCCTAGTTCGCGCGGCAAGAAGGTTCTGGAAGACAGCGCCGAAGAGGCCCGCAACCTGGGCCACGAGTACATCGGCACCGAACACCTTCTGCTCGCGTGCTCGCGCGAAGCCGACAGCGTGACCGCCCGGTTTCTTGGGGAACACGGGTGCACCGTGGAAACGCTCCGCGAGCTGATCTCCGATCTCAGCGGTTCGACGCAGACGACCGCCACCGCTCCAGCCACGCGAACCGCGCAGGCCAAGCGCAAGGCGTCCACGACGGTCGGTGCGAACAAGAAGACGACGCCGACGCTCGATGAGTTCTCCCGCGATCTGACGCAGTACGCGCGCGAGGACAAGCTCGACCCCGTTGTCGGGCGCGCGAAAGAGATCCAGCGCGTAATCCAGATCCTTGCGCGACGTACCAAGAACAACCCGGTTCTCATCGGTGAGCCCGGAGTAGGCAAGACCGCGATCGTCGAAGGTCTCGCGCAGAGCATCGTCGACGGCACCGCGCCGGAGGTTCTGATCGGCAAGCGCGTGATGACGCTCGACCTGGCATCGCTGATCGCCGGCACGAAGTACCGCGGCGAGTTCGAGGAGCGCCTCAAGCGCGTGATGAAGGAGATCATCACCGCCGGAAACATCGTACTGTTCATAGACGAGCTGCACACGATCATTGGCGCCGGTGGTGCCGAGGGTGCGATCGACGCGAGCAACATGCTCAAGCCCGCGCTGTCGCGTGGCGAAATCCAGTGCATCGGCGCGACGACGCTCAACGAGTACAAGAAGTACGTCGAAAAGGACGCCGCGCTCGAACGACGCTTCCAGACGATCTACGTCGACGAGCCGACGGTCGAGCAGACGCTTGAGATCCTCAAGGGGATCAAGGAGCGCTACGAAGAGCACCACAACGTCTCGTACACGCCGGGTGCGCTCGAAGTATCGGCGACGCTCGCCAGGCGCTACATGCCCGACCGATTCCTTCCCGACAAGGCGATCGATCTGATGGACGAGGCCGGCAGTCGCAAGCGGATCCACAACTCGGTCCGTCCTACCGAACTCGCCGAGCTCGAGCGGGAGATCGAGCGGTTGAACGCCGAAAAACTCAGCCTGGTCAACGGGCAGAACTACGAGCGCGCAGCGGCTGTTCGCGACCAGGTCCGGCAGCTGAAGACCAAGGTCGAAGAAATGAAGAGCGAGTGGAAGGTGACGCTCAAGACCGAGCAGAACATCGTCGACTCCGACGACATCCAGTACGTGCTCTCAGACATCACCGGAATACCGTTGTCAAGGATCGCGCAGAGCGAGAGCGAGAAGCTGCTCCAGATAGAGGACGAACTGCACCGCACCGTGATCGGACAGGATCCGGCGATCGAGGCGATCTCCTCTTCGATCCGGCGCAGCCGCACCGGACTCTCTTCGCCGAAGCGCCCGATGGGGTCGTTCATCTTCCTTGGACCGACGGGTGTCGGCAAGACACTGCTCGCGAAGACGCTCGCACGCTTCCTGTTCGGCAGCGACGACGCGCTGATTCGCATCGACATGTCGGACTTCATGGAGAAGCACAACGTGAGCCGGCTCGTCGGGGCACCTCCGGGCTACATCGGCTACGACGAGGGCGGTTTGCTGACCGAAAAAATCCGGCGCAAGCCCTACAGTGTCGTCCTGTTCGATGAGATCGAAAAGGCGCACCCCGACGTGTTCAACATCCTGCTGCAGGTTCTTGAAGAAGGACAGCTTCAGGACAGCCTGGGCCACACGGTGAGTTTCCGCAACACGGTTCTGATCATGACGAGCAACGCCGGTGCGCGAGAGATCACGCAGGACTCGGCGGTCGGGTTCAAGACGCTCGAAGGGCTCATGGACTACCGCGACATCAAGTCGAGCGCGATGAACGAACTGAAGCGACTCTTCCGTCCCGAGTTCATCAACCGCGTCGACGAGATCGTCGTGTTTCACAGCCTCAATCGCGTCCAGGTCGAGTCGATCTTCGATATCGAGCTTGAGGACGTGCAGAAGAGGTTGATGGAGAAGCAGATCGTGCTCGAGGTCACGAGCAAGGCGAAGCAGCATCTGATCGACGTCGGCTACGACGTGAAGTTCGGCGCCCGACCGCTTCGCCGGACGATTCAGCGCGAGATCGAGGATCCGCTCGCGATGGAGCTGCTACGCACCCGATTCGGCGAGGGTAGTCACATCGTCGTCACGTTGCGAAGCGGCAAGATCGGCTTCCGTGAGAAGCGCCGCGTCGAAGCGAAGCAGGAAGAGCCGGTCGCAGCCGGCTAACGCAAACCGCCCGGCTAACGCAGGCCGCCGATGTCGAGGTACGCGAACAGGATGTTCGACATCGCTGCGCGTTCGGCGGTCGACGGTCGGTGCTGGACCTGGCGCGTGGTGCCGAGCATCGTCACCGTGAATCGGCCACCCGTGAGGATCGTCGCGAGCCGGTCGACGATCGACCGGTCGGCCGGCAGGACGAAACCTTCGCGCAGAATCGTCCCGTCGGTTTCTCGGATCACTCGCTCAGATAGCACGATCGGCTCGATCGGCGCGACCGGGTCGATCCCCTCGATAGTCAGGACCGCCGCGCGGATGTGCAGCGGTTCCCGATCCGACACGTACTGAACGTTGACGCGAAGCTCCGGTGCGCGGCCGGCCGGGTCGTGGATGGTCAGGAAGACAATGGTCTGACGGTAGTCGAGCCTTATGTCGAACAGCAGCGGCGTGTCTTCGGCCGTGTCGGCCGCTATTCCCGGCGCGGCATTCGCGAAGCGAGCCGCGAGTCGCGGATCGTTCTGAAGGCCGATCCGGTCGACGCGTCTGAACCCGTCGCCCCCGGAGAGCGCTTCGGTAAGGCGTTCCTGGGGTGATCGGGCGATGCTCGCCGAATCCTCCGGGGGGCTCTCTATCTCGGCGGCAAGGCGCAGCGCGACTGCCTCGTCCTCGAGCAATCCGATCCGTTCGATCAGTTCGATGCGTTCCTCGCGCAGGCTGCCAAGCTGCGCGAGTGCGAGCGCACGGTCGGCACCAAGCGCTTCCAGTTCTGACTGGAGGCCGGCGATCGTGCTGTTCGCCCGGTTGAGATCGACGACGAGCGCGTCGCGGGCGCGCTCGTTGGCGGCCAGACGCGCCCGCAGGTCGGTATTCTCCGCCTCGAGTTCTGCGATCCGCTGCTCGGCCGCGTCGAACTGCGCCTGCGGTACCGTCGCGCAGCCGGCGACCACGACGAGTACAACCGCAACCAGGAGACGCGTCATCGATACCGCCGCGCGCGCGCGGCACGATCTTGCCATGCCTGATTGTCGGTTACCGCGGCAATTTGATCAAGCCCGTGCGCTGTGGTACTCTCTAGCTTACAAAAGCCCGCCTCTCGCAGGCAGGTCACGGTGAGGTTGTAATGGGAAGGGGAGCAACCGCCGCGGCACCGCGCCGTAAGGTCCAGGATACGGCGTCATCCACAGCCGCCGCAACGTACGACGAAAGCAAGATCAAGACGCTCAGTTCGCTCGAGCACATCCGGCTGCGTACCGGGATGTACATCGGTCGGCTTGGTGATGGATCGAACCTTGACGACGGGATCTATATCCTGCTGAAGGAAGTGATCGACAACAGCGTCGACGAGTACATCATGGGCGCCGGATCGACGATCCGGATCGACATCTCGGGGAGCACGGTGAAGGTGCGCGACTTCGGACGCGGAATCCCGCTCGGCAAGGTCGTCGAATGCGTCAGCATCATCAACACCGGCGCGAAGTACAACGACGACGTGTTTCAGTTCTCGGTCGGTCTCAACGGTGTAGGAACGAAGGCCGTCAACGCGCTGTCGAGCGCGTTCAGGGTTGTCGCGATCCGCGACGGCCGGTACGCCGAAGCGCGGTTCGAGCGCGGCGTGCTCGTGTCGGAGAAGAAGGGCAAGAGCAGCGAGAAGAACGGTACGTACGTCGAGTTCGAGCCCGACGAACAGATCTTCGGTGAGTTCACGTTCAACCACGAGTTCATCGAGCAGCGGCTGTGGAACTACGCGTACCTCAACAGCGGTCTGTCGCTCTACCTGGGCAAGCAGAAGTTCGAGAGCAAGAACGGGCTGCTCGATCTGCTGTACAGCGAAGTCGGCGACGACACCGCGTACCCGATCGGCTACCACAAGGGCGAGCG
>RECL01000066.1 GCA_007694025.1 Spirochaetaceae bacterium | reverse complement strand
GCGTTTCGGCGCGCGGTCCAGATGGTGTATCAGGATCCGTACTCGTACATGAACCCGCGTATGAGCGTCGGACGGATCATCACCGAACCGCTGGAGGTTCACCGTATCGGCACCGCCGCGAGCCGACGCGACGTTGCCGCTAACGCGCTCGAGTCGGTCGGGTTACGCGCGAGTCACCTGAGCCGGTACCCGCACGCATTCTCCGGAGGTCAGCGGCAGCGAATAGCGATCGCGCGCGCGATCGTGCTCCACCCCGACGTTGTGATTGCCGACGAACCGGTGTCGGCGCTCGACGTGTCGGTCCAGGCGCAGGTTCTGACGCTGCTGCAGGACCTGCAGGAAGAACTCGGCCTGACGTACCTCTTCATCGCGCACGATCTTGGGGTCGTCCGGCACCTGAGCAACCGAATAGCGGTGATGTACCTGGGGCGGATCATGGAGGTCGCCCGCACCGACGATCTGTTGGGGCATCCGTTCCACCCGTACACGGAGGCACTGATATCCGCAGTGCCGGTCCCTGATCCGACGGCCACTCAGTCACCGATCGTACTGTCGGGAGACATCCCGAGTCCGGCGGCGCCGCCCCCCGGTTGCCCGTTTCACACGCGATGCCGCTACGCGCAGCCGCGGTGCTCCAGCGACGTGCCCCCGTTACAGGAGATCGAACCCGGTCGTCAGGTGGCGTGCCACTTTCCGCTGAGGTACTCCAGGAGCGGCCCCACGCCGAGCTCCGATCCAGTCGCGCGGCAGTAGAGATCCGACGGTGCGTACCGTCGACCGTGGCGGTGGATCCGGTTGCACAACCAGCGGCCGATTTCATGCTGCCCGCCGGCTGCGATCAGCCGGTCGATCGGCCCCAGGTCGCCCCCCATCGCGTCGTGGAGCCCTGCGGCGTAGAGATTACCCATCAGGTAGCACGCAAAGCCACCGACGATGCCCGACGACCAGTGAATATCCTGGAGCACCCCATCGCGCGCTCCCGACGGACGGCGCCCGATCGCAGACTCGCACGCGTCAGCCCACGCGGCGGGCAGGTCGCGCGGGAGAAGGTCTCCACGGACAAGCCGGGCCTCCAGGTCTACGCGAAACGCTATGTGGAGGTTGTAGCTCAGCTCATCGGAACCGACCCGGACCACGGTGTCAGTGACCCTGCAGGTACCGTCGTGGTCATCCGCCGCGCGGTTACCCGCGGCGCCGATTCTGTCGGCGGCCGATCGAAGGACGGGCGCAAAGGCACGGCTTCGGCCGACAAAGTTCTCCCAGAACCGCGACTGCGACTCGTGAATGCCGTGCGACGCGCCCTCTTCGTCGATCCCGAACCAGAGGAGGTCCGCCGGGATATTCTGCATGTAGAGCGCGTGTCCGGCCTCGTGAAGCGTCGCATGAAGCGCCGTTGCGGCGTCTGCGGCGTCGTATCTGATCGCGATGCCAACGTCTCCCGGCGCGATCAGGAGCGCGAATGGATGATCGGTCTCCCCGACTCTCAGACGATCGGAGTCCAGTCCCACCCAGGCACGCAGCTCGGCGCAGAGCCTGCGCTGGTCGCGAAGCGACATCGGCCAGCTGGTCGCGGCCCCCATGCCGTCACGCCCACTGTGACCTGCACGGTCGATGACACCCTCACGGAGCGCGCGAAGCGGCCCGGCCACGGCGTCGACAAGATCCGATAGACGCGCTGCGGTGAGGCCCGGCTCGTACCGGTCGAGCATCCGGCTGTAGATATCACGACCGTCACTGTACGCGCTCGCTTCCTCGATCAGAAGCGACAGCAGGTGCGCAAACGAATCGGTCCATTTGCGGGAGTCGTCAGCCGCTCTGCCCGCGTGCCACGCGCGCACGCACTCTGACCGGGCGCTGCTGAGCGCTGCCGCCAGACCGGTCGGGACCGCCTGAAGCCTCGCGATTCGACGAACTACCGCGCGTGCGAGTAGCAGCTCGTCCTCGTCTGCCGGAGTTTCGATCACACGCCGTGCGGCGTCGGCAAGTCGTTCGTCGATGTACGCGCGGTGGATCAACTCGGAGAGGTGGGCCGTAATCGCGACGCGTCCGCCGTGCCCGCCGGGAGGCATCGACGTCCTCTCGTCCCACTGGTGGAGCGCGAGTGCCGACTCCATCGCTCGGAGGTGGTTCAGTTGGGCGTGGAGTGCATCGGACGCACTCGGCGTGACAAGCACGCGCTACTCGCTGAGTTTCGGGTCGAGCGCGTCGCGCAGCCCGTCGCCCAGGAGGTTGATCCCGAGCACCGACAGCATGATCATCAGCCCCGGGAAGGTGATCATCCACCACGCGGTGCGGATGTAGCGCCGGCCTTCGTTGAGCATCGCGCCCCACTCGGGCGTCGGCGGCTGCGCGCCCATCCCCAGGAAGCTCAGCGTCGCAGAGAGCAGGATCGCGTTCGCGACCTCGAGCGTCGTCACGACGATAAATGGCGCGATGATGTTCGGCAGGATGTGCTTCACGATGATCACCCGGTTGCTGCACCCGATCCCGCGCGCCGCCTCGACGTAGCCGTTCTCCTTCGCTGACAGCACCGTACCGCGAACCAGTCGCACGTAGAGCGGCACGTTCGATATCCCGACCGCGATCATCACGTTCGTCAGGCTCGGGCCCAGAACGGCCATGATGAGGAGCGCCAACAGAATACCGGGGAAACTCAGCATCACGTCTATGAAGCGCATCACCGCGAAGTCGAACCGTCCCCCGATGTAGCCGGCGGCCAGCCCGATCAGCAGTCCGATCGATCCGCCTATTCCGACCGCGATGATCCCGACGCGCAGCGATATCCGCGTCCCGTGGAGCACTCTGCTGAGGATGTCGCGCCCGAAATCGTCGGTGCCCATCCAGTGCCGACCGCTCGGTCCCTGAAGCGATACGTCGGGGTTGATCGCGATCGGGTCGTATGGTGAGACGAGTGGCGCGATCAATGCGACGACGATCAGCGCGGTCATGATCGCGGCACCGACAATCGCGCTGCGGCTGCGACGCAGTTCGCGCAGTGCGATCGTCGTCGGCGTATCAAACGCGTGCGACCGCTTCGGATCGCTCATGAGAACCTCACCCTCGGATCGAGGAGCGTGTACGACAGATCGACCAGAAGGTTCACGACGACGTACGCGACCCCGGTGACCAGCACCACTCCCTGGACGACCGGAATGTCCTGGACCTGGATCGCCTGAACCAGGAGCGTCCCGACCCCTTCGCGCCCGAACACGTTCTCTATGACGACCGATCCGGCAAGGAGCCGACCGAACTGCAGTCCCATCACCGTCACGACCGGTATCAGCGCGTTGCGTAGCGCATGGCGATAGACGACCACGCGCTCGGCAAGGCCCTTTGCCCGCGCAGTCGCCACGTAATCCTGACGAAGCACTTCGAGCACGCTCGACCGCACGAGCCGCGCGATCATCGCGGCCGACCGGAACCCGAGCGCGATCGCCGGGAGGATCAACCGGATCAACCCGCCGCCGACTCCCAGGATCGGCACCCAGCGCAGCTGGACCGAAAACACCAGGATAAGGATCAGCCCCAGCCAGAAACTGGGCATCGACACCCCCAGGAGTGACACCGCCATCGCACCGGTATCGAGCCAGCGGCCGCGATGCGTCGCGGCAACCACACCAAGCACCAGCCCCAGGAGCAACGCGCAGCCCATACCCGCGATCGCAAGCTCAACCGTCGCCGGAATCTGTTCAGCGATCAGTTCGTTAACCGGACGTCGCTTGGACATCGAGCGCCCAAGGTCAAGCCGCAGCGCATTCCCGATGTAGCGGACGTACTGGACCGGAAGCGGATCGTTGAGACCGAGCTCCTCGCGCAGCGCGTTTGCGCGCGCTTCGGTCACGTGAAAACCGAGCATCGCGGTCGCGGGATCACCGGGAAGCATGTGCATCACCAGAAACGTCACGGTGACGATGCCGAGCAAGACCGGAATCGACGCAACGATCCGGCGAAGTAGGTGCCTGCCCATCGGTCAGTCGCGCTCCGTCACGCGACGACGTTGCCCATCACGAAGAGCATGTCGCCAGGATTCACCGCCCCCTTCGTGCCGACGTTCGTCAGCACCGCGCGGGAAGGAGCAGTGAACTCCTCTACGACCTCACCGGTGAAGTCGAAGATGTTTCCCAGCCGCTCACCGGCTGCGACCTCCTGTCCGGGTGCCACCTGGTAGTCGCAGAATCCGCCGCGCCCGGCGAAGAGCACGTGCCCGCCGACGAGCGTCCGGCACGCGACCGGTTCGACTTCTCCGTCGATTATCCCGACCGCGCGCATCGATCGCTCCAGCCCGGCTACCGTCAGGTCGACGAAGGGCCATTCGATCTTGCCCTCACCGCCGACTTCGAAGAAGACGCCCGGCTTACCCAGGTACCCCGCCTCAAGCGCGATCGAGCCGCGTCCGGGGTACGTCGGCATCTCAGGGATGCTCCCGTTGGGGACCTCCCAGAGCAGTTCGATCCCGAACGTCGCCGCGAACGCGCGCGTCGCGTCGTCGACCGCGGCGTTACCGGTCAGCAGGTACTCGACGTTCGGCGGGAGCGTCTCGAAGTACTCGCCACCGTGAAGATCGACTACGTAGTCGCTCACCGGCACGAAGCTCTCAAAGATGCGGCGTGCGGCGCGGTGCGTCGGCGAGTCGGCCAGGTGCGACACGTTCCCCGCACCCTCGGCAGCCTCGCCGGGAACTGGAAACGCGCGGCCCATGTTCACGCCGTCGATCGGGGACAGGTGCCCGCTGCGTGCATCGAGCCCTGGCAGGTTCTGCGCGTGCACGACAATCACCGTACCGCGAACGGTCGCGGGATCCAGCCGATTTGCGAACCGGATCGCGGCCACCATCCCGTTATACTCTCCGGGGTGACACCCGGCGAGTACCAGCATCGTCGGACCGTCGGCCCGACCGCGGCACACGGTGACCGGGGTCGATCGGAGGCCGGTCACCGTTTCGTAGAGTGGGAAGGAGAGCCGCCGTTTTTCCCCGGCGGCCACCGTCTGGTTGTCGATAGTCATGTCCAGGGAGACTACTCGATTCGCACGTCGTAGAGAACCGGGTACTGCCCCCGGTCGATCCGGTACCCGGTGATCGAGGCCTTCAGTCCGTCGTAGACCTGCCGCGCGTAGACCGGGACGATGAGCGCGCGGTCCATGATGAACTCCTGGATCTCGTAGTAGCGTGCGCGCCGTGCATCGGGATCGATTTCCGATAGCGCAGCCATCAGCATGGAGTCAAGCTGGGCGCTCGCGTAGCGCGAGATCGCGAACCCGGTGCCGATGTTCGACGAATGGTAGAGCACCCGGAGCACGTCGGGGTCACTGTACGCCCACCAGGTCGATGCCATCGCGTACGTGTCGGCTGCGCGGGTGATTGCAAAAAGCGTGTCGCTGGTCACTGCGTTCGCCTTGACGTCGATCCCGATCGTGCGCATCTGCGCCTGGAAGAATTCGATCCGCCGTCGTTCGAGGATATCGTTGATGTCGAACGAAAGCTGCGTTCCGTTCTTCTCCCTGAATCCGGTTGCGGCGTTAAGCCTCCAACCCGCATCGTCGAGGAGCGCGGCAGCCCGCGAAAGGTCAAACGGGTACATCGCTTCGACAGCCGGGTTGTACCCCCACGTGACCGGCGACAAGGGTCCGAACGCAGGCGTTACGCGACCACGGAAGATCGTGTTGGCAAGGACGTTCTGATCGAACGCGTGGAGGATCGCTCGCCTGACGCGGATGTCCTCCAGCATCGGGTGCTCGACGTTCATCCAGAAAATGATCGGCGAACCGGGGACGTCACCGCGCTTGACCTGGAAGGCCGGGTTCCGCTCCAGGAGTTCGCTCGCCTCTTCGCCGAGTTCGAGCGCCACGTCCGACTCACCCGTTTCAAGCGTAGCGGCCCGGGTCGAGTCTTCGGGTATCGTGATGAACGTCACACGCTCGAGCCACGCAGGCCCCTGCGAAGAGAACGCCGGACCCGCCCAGTTGTACGCGTCGTTACGGACGAGCGTGATCCGGTTCTGCGCGGTCCACTGCTGAAACACGAACGGCCCGGTCCCGACCGGGTTGCGGCCGAAGTCGTCGTACCCGTAGCGCTCACCAGCAACAGGAGAGATCATGCCCAGGTACGCCTGGCTGAACGCGTCCAGAAGCAGGCTCGCCGCAATCGGCGAAGCGTATCGGATCTCCACGGTATAGTCGTCGATCGCTCGCGACGACTCGTACGGACCGAGCGCGTTGGTCGCGAACCGCGACTGGAGCGCGGGATCTGCTATCCGGTCAAGGTTGTAGACAACCGCCTGCGCGTTGAACGGCGCGCCGTCGTGAAACGTAACGCCTTCGCGCAGCCGGAACGTGTAGACGGTACCCGCATCGTTCCACGACCACTCGGTGGCGAGCCCTGGCTGATACACGTTGTCCGCATCGCGGTAGACGAGTGTCTCGAAGACATTCATCATCACCGTGTACGCGCGTCGCGCGCCGGTGACGTGCGGATCAAGCGTATCGGCCTCACCCGCCATCGACACGGTCAGGCTCCGCTGCGGCCCACTCGCGCGTTCGGCACCCCCCCCCGCGAACACTATTGTTGACATGGTCACCAGGATGACCACGACCATATACCGAACCCTCATCGTTCCTCCTTTTCGCTATCCCGCGGCACGCTATCAGAACGCCGACAATTACGCAAGAACTGCATAAACATACGACATTCTCGTATGGATAGCCAACTGCGTCGAACGAAAGGTTGATGATGCTCCAGACTCGGTTGACCGATCCCCGGCGGCGGGCTACGGTGCCGGTTGAGGATACGATGGACGATAGGTTTGAGCTCTACGACATCAGGGTCGAGGTCGCCGAATGCCGCGGACGGATGGTGTGCAACCACCGGATCGGCGACTACTTCGAGGTTCGCGGCGAAGAACTCTCGATCCCCTCGGGACAGACCTTCTCGATCTACGCGCTTGCCGCGCTCCTGCCGCTGATTCCCGCGAAGCAGCGGATCACGCACGATCACGACTGGATGACCACCGACACCGACATCGCGTGCCCCGACCCGAACTGCGGTGCGATCTTCCGGATCAGCCGCACCGGAAAGCGGGTCTTCCGGCACAGCGACGTGACGGTGGTCCCGCTTCACGATACGTCCGGAGGCCGCACGTGACGCGGATGGAGGCCGCCGGCTACGCGCTCCCTCCGATCATCAACGGCTGCTGGCAACTGTCGGCCGGGCACCGCTCCGACACTCCAGAGCGCGACGCCGCGATCGACGGGCTCGTGCGTCGCGCACAGGCGGGCCTGACCGCCTTCGACGGCGCCGACATCTACACGGGCGTCGAGGAAATGCTGGGAGAGGTACGTGACCGCTACGTCGCCGCGGGCGGCGCGCGCGAAGACATCAGAACGCACACCAAGTTCGTGCCCGATCGCGACGCGCTCACGCGTGTCGATCGCGACTACGTGACACGGATCATCGACCGGTCGCTCTCACGGCTTCGCGTCGAGCGGCTTGATCTGATCCAGTTCCACTGGTGGGAGTACGGGACTCCCGGGGCAGTCGATGCCGCCGGCCACTTGGTCGATCTCCAGAACGCCGGCAAGATAGGGCTGATCGGCACCACGAACTTCAACACGATCGAACTCGCGAAGCTGCTCGACGCCGGGATACCGATCGTGTCAAACCAGGTCCAGTATTCGCTTCTGGACCGCAGACCCGAACCATCGATGGTCGACTTGTGCCGCGCCACCGGAGTCCGGCTCTTCTGCTATGGATCGCTCGCCGGAGGATTTCTGTCGGATCGCTACCTGGGCGCGAAACCGCCCGACGCGTTCGGCAACCGGTCGCTCGTGAAGTACCGGTTGATCATCGACGAGTTCGGCGGCTGGCAGGAGTATCAGCGCCTCCTGTCGGTCGCGGCTGAGGTCGCGGCCAAGCACGGCGTCGGAATCGCGAACGTCGCGGCGCGCTACGCGATCGACCGGCCGTGCGTCGCGGCGGCGATCGTCGGCGTGCGCGGCAGCGATCATCTTGAAGAGACGCTTGCGACGCTATCGTTCGCACTCGACGCCGACGATCAGGCGCGGCTTGATGCCGCGGCTCCGTCGCGCGTACCCGGAGATTGTTTTGACCTGGAGCGCGTTCCTGACGGACCGCATCAGAGGATAATGAAGATGAACCTGAACGATAAAAGGAGCCTTCCATGAGTAGTATCGATTGGACCAACGTCCCGGCGACCGGGTGTTCGATCCGCCATGACGGCGCGACGACGATCATGAGCGCAGACGCGGACGGCGGATGCGTCGCCTTCGAAGGGGCGCCGGGACGCGTCGCCGGCGTCGACTGGGCGGCAGGCCGGTACCTGGTGTTCGACGCGCTCGATCACGAAGAGTGGACGCTCGGCGTCGTGTTCCGCCTCTGGTCGGCCGACGGCTCATCGCGCGGTGACGCGAGCGCTCCGGCCGACATGCACATCACGATGGGTCTGATGCCGGGTCTGCCGACGCGGCTGTCGCTTCCGCTGTCGGCGCTCGATTCGCAGACGATGTTCATGCCGCGTACGCCCGGGAAGCTCAAGACGGTCATCGTCGGCGAACGGCTCGATCCGGCGCGGATCGTCCGGCTTGAGTTGGGCGTGATGCCCGCGCACGCACCGCAGACGCTGTCGATCACGGACCTCCGGATGGTAGACGCGGAGCCCGACTACCCCGTGCCCGACGTCAAACTGGTCGACGAGATCGGTCAGTACACCGGCAGGGAGTGGCCCGGCAAGACGCGATCGGTCGACGAAATGGTGGCCTACCTCAACGCCCAGTACGCCGAAGCCAGCGCGCCGGCCGAGCAGTTTCCTGGACGCAACCGCTACGGCGGCTCGGCCGCAGCAACGATCGACGCTACCGGCTTCTTTCGGACGCACCACGACGGGAAGCGCTGGTGGCTTGTCGATCCCGACGGTGCACCCTTCTTTTCGACCGGGCCAGATTGCGTTCGACCACACATCGAGTGCCCGGTCGACGGGATAGAGTCGCTGTTCCGATGGCTGCCGCCGAAGGAAGGCGACTACGCCGACGCGTGGTCTGCGCGCACCCCGTACGGACACGCCTTCTTCGACTTCGGGATCGCGAACCTCATTCGAGCGTTCGGCGCCGACTGGCGTGACCGGTGGGAAGCGATCACCGCGCGAAGGCTTCGCGGGTGGGGGTTCAACACGATCGCGAACTGGTCGGACCGCGGGATCACGCGCACCGCAGGGCTCCCGTACGTCTGGCCACTGGTCGACTTCCCGACGACGAAGAAGACGATCTTCCGCGACTTTCCCGACGTGTTCGACGACGAGTTTGAGCGCAACGCGACACGTTTCGCGGCGCAGCTCGACGATTTCCGCGGCGACCCGCTTCTGATCGGCTACTTCCTGCGCAACGAGCCGACGTGGGCGTTTGTTCGCGGGCTCAACATCGCCGAAGAGGTGCTCGCAACGACCGATGCGCCGGCGTCCAGGCGCGCGCTCGCCGATCACTTGTCGCGCCGGTACGGCGGTGACGTCGCGAAGTTCAACGCCGCGTGGAGCGTCGGCCTGTCGTCGTTTGCGGAACTGGAGACCCGCATCATACCGCACGCGAGTCGTGCATCCGCCGTGGCACACGACGACCTGATCGCGTTTTCGCGCATCATGATCCGGCGCTACGTCGAGCTTCCAAGCCAGGCGTGCCGGCGCGTCGACCCCGACCATCTGAACCTGGGAATGCGTTACGCGTACGTCGCGAGCGATCTGCTGCTGGAAGGGTCCGACTGCTTCGACGTGTTTTCGATCAACTGCTACCAGATGGATCCGACCGACCACATCGACGCGGTCGGCAAGGCGGTGAACCTCCCGATCATGATCGGGGAGTACCACTTCGGCGCGCTCGACCGCGGTCTGGTCGCGAACGCGCTGCGCGGGGTCGAATCGCAGGCCGACCGTGGCATCGGGTACCGCTACTATCTGGAACGCGCGGCAGCCAACCCGTACTGCGTGGGCGCGCATTACTTCACGGTCGCCGATGAAGCGACGCTCGGTCGCTACGACGGGGAGAACTGGAACATCGGGATCGAGGATGTCTGCAGACGGCCGTACGTCGAGTTCGTCGACGG
>RECL01000108.1 GCA_007694025.1 Spirochaetaceae bacterium | reverse complement strand
CGCCACCGAAGCGCGCGAGCGTATCCGACGCAGCGTGCGGGACGAGCGCGCTCTGCTTCGCGTCGGATTGCTCGGCGGTGAACCGCGCGAGGCGTCCCTGGTCGCGTTCTTCGGTGTAGCAGTTCGCGATCTCGACCCCGTTGATGTAGAGCTCCCACCGCTCGGCGAACGCCCCGTCCGGCGAACGCGCCGCGAGCGTCGGGACCAGGGTGGGGTAGTCGCAGAGAAAGAGTGGTCGGTCGGTCGGCAGGTTCGGTTCGACGTGGCTGAGTAGGATGCGCTGGAACAGATCCTCATCCGATTCATCGTCGCCGACGCGCATCCCGTGACGATCCGCCGCATCGCGGAGCGCTCCCGGCGCCTCAAACACATCGGGATCGCACCCGGCGTACCGCACGAATGCGTCGCGTACCGTGATCCGCACGGGAGGTGCGCCGACGCGTGTCGCGCCTGCCGCGCCGCCTCGCTCGCCAAGCGGTGCGGTTCGCGACGCTGCAAGGTCGCCGAGGAGCTCGGTCGTGAGCGCGATCGAGTCGCGGTAGTCGGCGTCGACCGTGTACCACTCGAGCATCGTAAACTCCGGATTGTGCAGGCGCGACGAGCTTTCGGCGTTACGAAAGCATCTGCCGATCGAAAACACGCTACCCCAGCCGTCGGCGACCAACCGCTTCAGATAGACTTCGGGCGACGGGATCAGGTAGCGGGGCTGCGACCGCTCGTACGGGTGTACCAGTTGGGTCGCGAACACCTCGATGTGCGCCTCCGGGATCAGCGCGGGCGCCAAAAGCGGGCTGTCGATCTCCAGATAGCCGCGCGCGGTGAAGAACCGACGGGTCCGCTCGATCAGCGATGCGCGCGTTCGCGCGGTGGCATGTGTGATCATGGAGGTAGGATATCGCGCGAACTCTCCGTATACTACGCCGCAATGGACCCGAGTACTCCGTTCGACTCGGTGCCGCGCCGCGCCGGCACCGACACGTACAAATGGGACTACCGCCCCCGCAACGCTCGCGGCCGCGACGTGCTTCCGATGTGGGTCGCCGACATGGATTTCGCGTGCCCCGACCCGGTAATCGACGCGTTGCGCAGGCGCGTCGACCACGCGGTATTCGGCTACACCTATGCGTCGGACGCGTACCGCGAAAGCTTCGTGTCGTGGCAGCGCCGGCGTCACGCGTGGACGGTCGACCCGGCGACGCTCGTCTTTGCGCCCGGGGTGATGCCGGCGGTGCGATCGGCGATCATCGGCCTGACCGACCCGGGCGACCAGGTGGTGATCCAGCCGCCTGTCTACTATCCCTTCTTCGACGCGATTGTCGACAACGGCCGCACGCTCGTCGAAAACCCGCTCGTCCAGGTCGACGGTCGCTACCAGATGGACCTCGATCATCTGGAGTCGGTGATATCGCCCCGGACGCGGATGCTTCTGCTCTGCTCGCCGCACAACCCCGTTGGGCGCGTCTGGACCCGCGCGGAGCTTGAGCGCTTCGCCGACATCGCGGTTCGCCACGACCTCATCGTCGTGTCCGATGAGATCCACGCCGACATCCGGCGCGCCGGGGTCGAGTTCACGCCGATGGTGGACGTCGGCCCCGACATCGCGCGGCGGACGATCGCGTGTCACGCGCCGAGCAAGACCTTCAACATCGCGGGCCTGCCGAGCGCGCACGTAGTGATCCCCGATTCGCAGCTACGCTCCCGCTTTGAGCGGACGCTTGACCGGTTGGGGTTCGGCCTGGCGAGCCCGCTCGCGCTCGTCGCGTCGCGCGCCGCGTACGACTCGTGCGAGTCGTGGGTCGACAGCCTGAACGGGTTCTTCGATGCACAGTTCGACCGGCTCGTTCGCGAGGCCGCGGCGCTCGGTGTTCCGATTGTGCGCCCCGAAGGCACCTACCTTGGTTGGCTCGACTTCCGGCCGATTCAGAAGGCGACCGGCGCCGACGACGAGGCGACGCGCCGCGCGCTATTCGAAGAGGGTGGGTTGTGGCTCAGCGAAGGCCGGCAGTTCGGCTCGCAGGGGTCGGGCTTCCAGCGCATCAACATCGCGACCAGTCGCGCGCTCTTTGACGACGCGATAGGTCGGCTCGGTCAGGCCGTCGCCGCGCTCACCGCTACGCGCGATGCAGGAGCACGCCAATGACGCTCGTGCTCGGAGCGCTCGACCGCGAGGTCGACGCGCTTGCAGCGGCGCTCGGCGACCCCGTGGAAGAGTCGGCGCTCGGAAGGCCCGTGTATCGCGGCCGGATCGACGATCATCCGGTGATCGTGAGCAGGACCGGCGTCGGGAAGTCGATGTCCGCGCTCTTCGCGCAGCACCTGGTCGACCGGTACGCGCCGAAGCGGATCGTGTTCACCGGCGTCGCTGGATCGCTCAACCGTGGCTACGAGCTTGGCGATGTGGTGGTTGCGCGCGACTGCGTGCAGCACGACATGGACGTGACCGCGATGGGCTTCGAGCTTGGGAGGATCCCGTACACCGACTACCGGTTCCTGCCGGCCGATCCCGCGCTGCTGGAAATCGCGCGAGCGATCCGCCCGCCGCGCGGTCGCGCGCACGTCGGGCGGATTCTCACCGGTGACCGGTTTGTCACCGACGCGGGCCTGCGCGACCGGCTTGCGGCGGCGCTCGACGGCGACGCGGTGGAGATGGAGGGCGCGAGCGTCGCGCTCGTCGCGGCGGTGAACGCGCTGCCGTTTCTGCTGATCCGGACGATCAGCGACCACAGCGACGGTACGGCGCTCGACTTCGAGCGACTGCTCGACGTGTCGGCCGCGAACAGCCTGCACTACGTCCGGGAACTGCTGGCGCGGCTGTAGCCCGCGCGCGGTAACCCGCAAGGAGAGACTCTTGGCGCTTACCAATGGATTCGAGCTTCTGTACGACACGCCGCTCCCCGAGTATCGGGGGGTGGGGCGTCGGTACCGGCACGTCGGCACGGGCGCCGACGTCTTTCACGTTCGCAACGACGACCCTGAAAACCTCTTTGCGTTCGCGTTCAGGACGCTGCCGGCCGATTCGACCGGCATCGCGCATATCCTGGAGCACACGGTGCTATGCGGGTCACGCGCGTACCCGCTGAAGGACCCCTTCATCCGGCTGGTCAAGGGGAGCCTGAACACCTTTCTCAACGCGATGACGTACCCCGACAAGACGGTCTACCCGGCCTCGAGTACGGTGGAGAAGGACTTGTTCAACATCATGGAGGTGTACGGCGACGCGGTGTTCTTTCCGCTGCTGCGCCGGGAGTTCTTCCAGCAGGAGGGGCATCGGCTGCAGTTCACCGACGGCCGTCTGGAACTGACCGGTATCGTGTACAATGAGATGAGCGGCGTCTACGCCGATCACGATTCGGTTGCCGGACGGATCGTCCATCAGGCGCTCCTGTGCGACACCCCCTACGGGCACGATTCAGGGGGCGACCCGCACGCGATCCCCGATCTCACCTACGACGCGTTCGTCGACTTTCACGCGACGTGCTACCACCCGTCGAACGCGCTGATATTCCTGTACGGCGACATTCCGACCGAACGCTACCTGGAGTTCCTTGACGCGCGTTTTCTGTCACGGTTCGAGGCTAGCCGCGCGTCGGCCGCCGCGGCAGGGCAGCTGATTCAGCCGCGCTGGAGCGATCCGCGCGAGTTTACCGTGACCTGCCCGACCGACGGTGACGACGGTCCAACGTCGATCACGTTGAGCTGGCTGATCAGCGGAGAGCGCACCCCCGAAGAGCTCCTGTCGCTCGAGCTCCTTGCCTACATCCTGCTCGGCTCGAGCGCGGGGCCGCTTCGGCGCGCGCTCATCGAATCGGGGCTCGGAGACGATCTGTCGGCGCCGACGGGGATGGAGACCGATCTTCGCGAGCCGATCTTCAGCGTCGGGCTGCGCGATACCGACGTAGCGCACAAGAAGGCGATCGAATCGCTCATCCTCGATTCGCTGTCCAGAATCGAGCGCGACGGCATCGACCCGGCGCTCATCGAGTCGTCGCTGCGGAAAGTCGAGTTCCGAAACCGCGAGATAAAAGGAGGTGGCCCGAACGGGCTACGCCTGATGGGGCGGTCGCTTCGCGGGTGGCTGCACGGAGGGTCGCCCGAGCACACGCTTCGCTTCGAAGAGCCGCTGCAGCGCGTGCGCAACGCCGTCGCGGCCGAGCCACGCTACTTCGAACGGCTGATACGCGAGCATCTGATCGGAAACACGCACCGGCTCCTATCGGTCGTGCTGCCCGACGCCGACCAGCGCCAGCGAGAGGCCGAGGCGCTGTCAACGTGGCTTGGAGCGCGCGAACGCGCGCTCACTCCCGACGAGCGCGCGAGGATCGAGGCCGACCAGGCTGCGCTCGACCAGCTGCAGACAACGGCCGACCCGCCCGAAGCGGTATCGAGTCTGCCCGCTCTGCGGGTTGCAGACCTGCCCCGCGAAATCGAACGCGTTGCGACCGCGGTCAACGCGATCGGAGGGGTGCCGTTCTACACGCACGACGTTCCGGCGAACGGCATCGTCTACATCGACATCGGCTTCGACATAGGCGATCTCCACGGCGATCTCCTGCCCTACGTTCCGCTCTTCGTCGACGCGTTCGGCGAACTCGGTCTGCCCGGACGGACCTACGACGACGTCATCACCGATATCGGACTGAAGTCTGGTGGGATGAGCGCGTTCCACGAGGCAGGGATCCCCGCCGATGGGTCGATCACCGCGGACCGCAGGCTCTTCTTCCGCGTCAAGACGCTCGAGTCGACGCTGAGCGAAGCGGTCGACCTGCTTGCCGATCTGATCGTGAGCCCCGACTACTCGAACGCGCGGCGGGTCTCCGACGTCTTCAAGGAGGCGCGAAGCAGCATGAGCGGCTCGGTGCTTCCATCGGGGCACAGCTATGCCGCGGTGCGCGCCGGCAGGGCGTACTCTGACGCCGACCGGTACGGCGAGCTATGGCACGGCGCGACGCAGCTCCTGTTCATGTCGTCGCTCGATGAGGATGGCGGGCGGCTCGCCGAGCCGCTGGCGCGGATCGGCGACGCGGTGATCCGCCGACGCGCCGCGCTCGTCAATGTGACCGGGAGCGCCGATGCGTGCGAGGCCGCGCTGCCGCACCTTGAGCGCCTGGTAGCCGCGCTTCCCGATGGCGAGGCGCCCACCGGCGAGCGGTCAGCCGACAGCCCGCCTGCCGACGAGCGGCTCGTCCGCGAGCGGCTCGTAGACGAGCCCTTCCCACCGGCCGAGGCGCTGATCGTCCCGTCGAACGTCTGCTACGTCGCGCTCGCGATGCGTGGCGCATGGTTCGGAACCGACGATCACGTACACGAGCAGGTGCTCGCGCATCTGCTGCGGACCGGTCCGCTCTGGGAGTCGGTGCGGATGACCGGCGGTGCGTACGGTGTCAGCGCGAGCGCTCGGGGAATGGACGGTGTGTTCGGCTTCTGGTCGTACCGCGATCCGGCGATCGTGCCGACCCTCGATGCGTTCCGCGCGGCGCTCACCGGGGCCGCCAACGGCGTGTCGCCCGACGACCTGGAGCAGGCCGTGATCGGAGTCGCCGGCCGATACTACCGGCCGCAGTCGCCGTCGGAGAAGGCTCTTGTCGGGTTGCGCAGAACACTTTACCGTATACCCGACGAGGTTCGCGACCGGAATCACCGCGTGCTGCTCGACACCCGCGTCGATGACGTCGTGCGCGCCGCGCGTCGGCTCGTCGACGCGTACGACGACCACACGGTCGCGGTCCTCGCCGGCGCGGACGCTGTTGACCGGGCCGCCGCGGTGATCCCGGCTCTTGGCGAGCGTCGGATCCAGCTTCCGCTCTAAGGAGGTCGACATGAAGCGACTCGGGTGGTTCGTCGTGATAGCCACGATGGCGGTGCTGCCGCTTGCGGCCGAGCGCGATGACCCTGCGCTCTACGCGGTCGGTGCGCTCGGGGTAAGCAATCTCTACAGCACGTACTTCCTGCTCGGGACGCTCGCCGACGGGTACGCCACAGGCGCGTACACGGGCGAGTTCGCCGACGAGCTCGCGCGCGACCTGATCGGACTCAGCGAGTCGGCGGTCGAGGTGCTCGAGGAGCTCGCCGCCGACGACGGGTTGGTCGACGGCGACCGCGACCTGCTGCGGCGTATGGTCAGCGCGTACCGGCTGTTGATCAACCAGGCGTGGGGGCTCATCGCGTACGTGGAGGACGGCACGGACACCGAAGTCTGGTTCCGCTACCGCCGCGCCGCGTGGGACGAAATCTCAGAGCTTCTGGGCCTGTAGCGACGGGTGGCCGGTGCGGCCGCCGGCATCGGCGCGGCGTTGCGCCGCCACCGCAGCGACGTTTACGTTGACAGGATGGGTGCGTGGCCGTATTCTGCTCGCCATGACCGTTCGACGATTGTTGCCGGTGATCGGTGCCATCATGGCGCTGGTAGTGGGGCTCACTAGCTGTTCGATCAACCGACTCGCCGTCAACGTGCTTGCCGACACGCTCGCGGGAACCGACGGTGACGGCGTTTCGACCTTCACTACCGACGCCGACCCGGAGCTGGTTGGGGACGCGCTTCCGTTCGCGCTGAAGCTGTTCGAGAGCATCCTGGAGCAGACGCCGCGGCACGAAGGGCTCCTCCTTGCTACCGGCAGCGGCTTCATCTCCTACGCGAACGCGTTTGTTGCGACGCCCGCCTCGATGCTTCCGTTCTATGAGTGGGACCGTAAAGAGTCGATGCAGCGGCGCGCGAAGGCGCTCTACCTTCGCGGTCGCGAGTACGTGATCAGGGGTCTGGACGTTCGTTATTCGGGGTTTCGCGACGCGCTTTTTGCCACCGATGCGGCGGCAGTCAAGCCGTACCTGGCCCGAATGCGCGCGCGCGACGTCGCGTACCTTTACTGGATCGGCGCCGGATGGGTCGCTGCCTTCGGACTCGACCCGTTCGATCTGGAGCTCGCGTTTTCCGTCCCGCGCGCCCTGCCGCTGATGCTCCGCGCGGTCGAACTTGACGACGAGTTCAACGACGGCGCGCTCCACGACTTCCTGCTGCAGTACTACGCGAGCGTCCCTCCGACGATGGGTGGAGATCGGGCGAAGGCGAAGTACCACTATGACCGGCTGATCCGGATCGCCGACGGACGTCTGGCCGGTCCCTATATAAGTTACGCAGAGACGTTCGCGATTCCATCGCAGGACGTCGATCTGTTCATTGAGCTGATGGAGCGCGCACTCGCGGTTGACGCCGACGCGTACCCCGACGCGCGACTTGTGAACGTGCTGTCGCAACGCAAGGCAGCGTGGTATCTGGCGAATATCGAGGAGTTCTTCCTGCTCGACTGGCCGGAAGAGGAGGATGACGCGTTTTGAGCAAGCTACTGAACATCATGCTGGTTCGAGTCGTCGCGACGGTCGCGCTCGTTTTCGCGATTCCCGCCGCGGCATCCGCGCAGGAGATCAAGCTCGCGAGCGTCGCTCCGGAAGCGTCGCCGTGGGGAGCCGCGCTGAACCAGCTGGCGCGTGACTGGGGTCGAATATCGAACAACCGTGTTCGCCTTCGTGTCTACCACAACGCGATTGCCGGCGAAGAGAGCGACGTGATCCGCAAGATGCGGATCGGCCAGCTGCAGGCCGGCGTGCTCACGTCGGCCGGGCTCAAGCAGCTCGTGCCGGAGGTCTTCGCGGTCAGTACGCCGTTTCTGATCGGCTCGGATGAGGAGCTATCGCACGTGATGGACCGCATCCGACCCGACCTGGAGGCGTCGTTCGAAGCGGCGCGTTTTCACGTGCTCGCGTGGTCCGCTGCCGGGTGGGTCCATTTTTTCAGTAAGTCACCGGTCCGCTATCCCGATGACCTGCGCGCGTTGCGCCTGGCCGCAGACCCGGACGACGCGGAGATGGACCAGGCGTTCAAGATCATGAACTTCCGTCCGATCCCGCTCCCCGTTGGTGAAGTCCTCACCGGGCTCAACAGCGGACTGGTCGACGCGTTCTACACCTCCCCGCTTGTCGCTGCCGGGTACCAGTGGTTCGGGCTCGCCCCGAACATGCTCGATCTCAAGGTAGCACCGTTTCTGGGTGCGATCGTGATCACCGACGCCGCGTGGCGACGGTTGCCCGCGGCGATCCGGGAGGATCTGCGCGACGCTGCGCGCTCGGTGTCGCAGCAGATCGACCGCGACGTTCGGTCGCTCGAGTCCGAGGCAATCGCGACGATGCGCCGGTTCGGGCTGTCGGTCACCGATGCAACGCCGGAGGTTCTTGACGCATGGGAGCGCGATATCGAGCGGTTCAGAGCCCAGATGAACACTGTGTTCGGTGTCGACATGACCGCGCGGATCGAGCGGATACTCGACGAGTACAGGCGCCGGTAGATGGGGCGACCACGATCGCGGGTCGCGGCGTTTTTCTGGGACTTCGAGTCCGTCGTTGCGTCGGTGTCGCTGCTGCTGCTCGGTGTTCTGCCAGTCCTTGAGGTGGTAGTCCGGTTCCTCTATTCGGGCGGTATCCCGGCTTACAACCGCTACCTGCTGCATCTGGTGCTCGTCGTGTCATTCCTGGGCGGGATGATCGCCGCGCGCGACGGCCGGCACCTTTCGATACGCGTGGCGGTGGACGCGTTGCCCGATCGGCTGCGGCTGGCCGCCGATTCGCTCGGATCGGTTCTGACGGTGACGATCGTCGTTGCATTCTTCTGGTCGTCGCTGTCGTTCGTCGCGATCGGGTTCGAGCCCGGATCACGGGTCGGGCTGTTCGCGACGTGGCTGGTCGCTGCGGTGATGCCGCTTGCGTTCGCGGTGATCGGCGTCCGATTCCTGCTTGCCGGTCCGGGAGGTGCTGCCCGAGCAGTCGCCGCAGCGGTTGGCGTGATCGTCGGTACCGTCATCGGGCTGTCGGCGATCGCGTCGATGGTCTACACGCACGCGGCGGTGATTCCTCCGATCATCGACCGGCTCTACGACTTCTGGTTCGTCGCGATGCGCGTGGCTGCGGTGCCGCTTGCGATCCTGCTGGTGGTCGCTGCGTTCATCGGTGTTCCGCTGTTCGTCGTCTTAGGCGGCGTTGCGTTGCTGCTGTTCGCGCGCGACGGCGGGTCGATAGAGGTGATCGCGAACGAGAGCTACGTGATGCTGACAGGCAACGCGATCCCCGCGATACCGCTGTTCACGCTTGCCGGCTTTTTTCTGAGCGAGAGCAAGGCAGGTGAGCGTCTGGTCAGACTCTTTCGAGCACTCTTTGGATGGCTGCCGGGCGGGTTGTTCATCGCGGCGATTCTTGCGAGTACGTTCTTCACGACCTTCACCGGCGCGTCGGGGGTCACGATTCTTGCGCTTGGCGGACTACTGCTGTTCGTGCTCAATCGTGATCCGGCCCGCGATCAGGGCTTTGCGGTGGGAACGCTGACAGCGAGCGGCAGCATCGGTCTGCTCTTTCCTCCGAGCCTCGCGCTCATTGTGTACGGATCGGTCGCCGGGGTCAGCATCTTCGATCTCTTCCTGGGTGGGGTCCTGCCAGGCGCGCTTCTGGTGATCGCAATGTGCGTCGCCGGAGTAGTGTTCGCGCTCAAGCACAAGGTGCCGTCGGTCCCGTTCAGCCTTCCGGAGGCGTGGAGCGCGCTCAAAGGATCGATCTGGGAGGTCCTGCTCCCAGCCATCGTCGTCGCGGTCTATTTCAGCGGAATCGCGACTCTGGTAGAGACCGCAGCGCTTGCCGTCGTGTATACGCTGTTCGTCGAGACCGTGATCCATCGCGAGATCGGGCTCAGGCGGCTGGTGTCGGTCAGCCTGCAGGCGCTGACGATTGTCGGCGGCGTACTGCTGATCGTCGCGCTCGCGCGTGGGCTCTCGTACTACATCATCGACGTGCAGATACCGGAGATGCTCACATCATGGGTGGCGGGCAGCATCGGTTCACGGTTCGTGTTCCTGCTTCTGGTGAACCTGGCGTTGCTGATTGCCGGGATGTTCATGGACATCTTCGGCGCGATCCTGGTCGTGGCACCGCTGATCATTCCGCTTGGGGCAGCCTTCGGGGTCGACCCCGTTCACCTGGGAATCATCTTCGTCGCGAACATGGGAGTCGGGTTCATCACGCCGCCGGTCGGTCTCAACCTGTTTCTTGCGTCGTACCGGTTCGAGCTGCCGCTCGCGAAGGTGTATCGCGCCGTGGCGCCGTTCTTCCTGCTTCAGCTACTGATCGTGCTCGTGATAACCTACTGGCCGTGGCTGTCGACGGTTCTGTTGTAGCTCCCGGTAGCTCGCGATTCGACGCGATCCGCGTCGGAGAACCGCTTCGCATCGGCGCGTTCCTGTTCACAGGCGTGTCTATCGCGTCCTGCGCGGACGCTGTCGTGTACGCGGGGCTGGCGTGCGCGCTCGTGTCGGTCGTCGTGCTGCGTACCCGACGTCGAATCGGTTCAGACCGCCCCGCCTGGCTGCGGCCCGCAACGCTCATCGCCGGTGTGACGATGGCCGCGATAGCCGCGGGGCTGCTTGCGATTCGCTCGGCGTGGCCCGCGGCCGTCGGCGTTGCGTTCTGGACGATGGTGGAGATCGCACTCTGGCTACCGCCGCTTGAGCTGTCGACGCGGGTCCCTGTTCCTGCCGTCGACTGGTTGCTCGACGCGTGTGTCGCGGTGCTCGTCGGAGCGTTCGCGTCGCCGACCGTCGCCGCTGCCGATGCTCTGCGTCTGCTCGCGCTGACTGCCCCCGCCGGTGCCGCGATCGCGTGCGCGGCGGCTGCGCGCGAGGCCGCCGCGTACGGTCGGGCCGACAGTTCTCCTTCGCCACCGCCGCGTCGCGGACTCCTTCTGATCGCCGCGGTGGTCGCGTCGGCCGCGGCGTGCGCCGTGGCGCTCAGCGGGTTCGCGACGCGCCTGCCGGTCGAGCACGCGCTGTTCGCGAGCATGGTTGGTGTCCTGATCGTCGCGCTTGGGTACGCCGGGATGATCGACCCGCGACCCGACGATCGAGTCGGGCGGGTCGCCGTACTCCTGACCGTCGGGATGCTCGCGATCTGTTACGGTAACGCGGTGGTTCTCCTGATCCTGGGGTCGCGGTAGCGCCGAGCGCGCCGATCCGCGGGGGCTGGTCGCGGCGGGGGCCGGTCGCGGTCGCGCCGCCGCCGCGGCGGTTGCACCGAACCGCAGACCCGCGTAAGCTTACCGCGATGGCGGTGCCGATCTACAGCGACGACGCGTGTCTTGCCCACTCGGCGGGATCCGTGCACCCGGAACGTCCCGAGCGGATGCCGGCGATCCTTCGTCGGTTGCGCGACCGGAGTGCCGATCGCGGTATCGAGTTCATGACCGCACAACCGGCATCGATCGACAGCCTGGCAGCGGTCCACGACCGCGCCTACCTGGCCGCGCTCGAAGCGACCGAGACCGCTCCTGTCACCGTGTTCGACGCCGATACCGCCGCAAATGAGCACACGTGGCGCGCTGCGCGCGCGGCGGCGGGCGCAGCGATAGCCGCGGTCGATCACACCGTCGCCGATCCGACCGCTCGGCCGTTCGTCGTCGCGCGGCCGCCGGGCCACCACGCGGAGGCCGACCGTGCGATGGGTTTCTGCTTCGTGAACACCGCCGCGGTCGCCGCCGCGCACGCGCACGCGGTGGGCATTGAGCGGGTTGCGATCGTCGACTGGGATGTGCACCACGGAAACGGGACCGAACGGATCTTTGCCGATCGGGCCGACGTACTCTACGTGAGTCTGCACCAGTATCCGCACTATCCGGGAACCGGTGCGCGCACCGATCGTGGATCGGGCGAGGGGCTTGGCTACACGGTCAACGTTCCGCTACCCGCCGGCTCGGGCGAGCGCGAGCATCGCGAGGCCTTCACCGAAATGCTCCCTGTGTTGACCGACTACGCGCCGCAGATGCTGATCGTATCGGCTGGATTCGACGCCGATTCGCGCGATCCGCTTGCGGCGATGGAGATTGGGCCTGCTGTCTATCGGTGGATGACCGAACGCCTGACCGACTGCGCGATCGCCAGTGCCGGCGGACGGATCGTGCACGTGCTCGAAGGCGGGTACGATCTGTCTGCGCTTGCCGACGGGGTCGATGCGGTCGTCGCGGCGCTGTTGGAGTACCGGGTATGAGCGCACGCGGGATCGGTCTGGCGGTGATCGGCGCGTTGGTGCTTGCAGGCGGATCGACCGCGAGCGCGATCGAACCCCCATCGAGCCCGGCGCGCGCCGGCCGCGTCGCGCCGCCGCGTACCGAACTCTACCTCAGCTTCGTCGGCGATGTGATGCAGCACGAGCGGAATATTGAGATGCCCGACTACGATCGGCTCTACGATCCGGTTCGCCGGATGCTGTTTGTGGACGATCTGAGTTTTGCCAACATAGAGTTTCCGGTCGATCCCGCGCGGCCGCCGGCTGGCTACCCGCTGTTCAACGGGTCGATCGCCTACCTGCGCTCGGCGCTCGGCGCCGGCTTCTCCGTGCTCGCGCTCGCGAACAACCACACGTTCGACTACGGGATCAGCTCGATCACCGCATCGTGGGCGGTCTACGATGAGCTATCCGACGAGCTCGTGATCCATCATAACGGTATCCGCGCGCACCGCGGTGCGCCGATCGAACCGACGACGATCGTATACGGCGGGCGGATAATCGGGTTCGTGTCGATCACGTCGTTCTCGAACGTATGGGGCAGCGAGCCGTTCATCTACCTGGTTCCGTACTGGAACGCCGCTGCACGCGCATCGTTCCTTGCGTCGGTCCGGGAGTGGGCCGACCGGTACGATCTGCTGGTCGTCGCGATCCACGCGGGAGAGGAGTACGTGCTTGAGCCCGACGCCGATAAGGCCGCCTTCTTCCGCGAGGTTGCCGACGCCGGCGCCGACATCGTCTGGGGTCACCACCCGCACGTGCTTCAGCCGTGGGAGCGCCGCGGCGAGTCGGTCGTGATGCACAGCACCGGCAACTTCGTGTCGGCCCAGCGCCGCGCGCAGAGCCCGTGGCTTCCGTTTGGACGCTGGGCACCGACCGGCGACACTGCCGTCTACCGGGTGCGGGTCGAATGGTCAGATCACGGACGAACAGTCAGCGACGTGCGTACGCCGTTCTTCACCGTGCGCGACGACCCGACGCACGGACTCGTGCTGAAGTCGTTTGCGGGCCTGCTGCGCGAGCCGATGCCACTCGAATGGCGAGCGTTCTACCTGGCACGGTATTCGGTCCTCCATCGCAGTCTCCGCGCCTCCGCTTCCGACTGATCAACGCAGGTGCCCGTGCTCGAGGAAGCTGTAGTAGCCGCTTTCCGAAAAGATCACGTGGTCGAGTACCGGTATCCCGATCAGCTCGCCGGCGCGAACCATCCGCGTCGTCACCTCCTGGTCCTCTGCGCTCGGCTCAAGGCTTCCGCTCGGATGGTTGTGCGCGAGCATGATCGCGGCCGCGCGGTCGGTGATCGAGTCGGCGAACACCTCGCGGGGGTGTACGACCGTCCGGTTTACGAGCCCCACGGTCACGATACGCGACGCGATCACCTCGTGCGCGCCGTTGAGACTCAGCGCGATGAAGCACTCCTGGTTTCTGCTGGCGAACCGGTCGACGATCGGAAGCACGTCGGCGGGCATTCTGATTCGATGGCGCCGGGGGCACAGGATACGCCGGGAGAGCTCGAACGCCGCAAGGATCGCGGCGGTCTTTGCGGGTCCCAGACCCGCTATCTGACCCAGCCGCTGCTGGTCGGGGACCCCGTTTGCGTCGTCGATCAGACCGAGCACGTCGCGAGCGAGCGCGTGCACGTCGCGCTGAGCCGTACCCGACCCGATCAGCAGCGCGAGCAGTTCCGCATCGGTGAGCACGTGTATTCCGGCGCTGAGCGCGCGCTCGCGGGGGCGCGGCGGGGCGCCTCGTTCGGCCAGTAGCTTCATCGCACCTGTAAACGCGTGCGTTTGCGCTGGTGCTTCAACTTCTTCTTGAGCTTGTGGCGACCAGTGGCAATCGATACAATCGCCTCATGTTCGGCAAAAAGGTGTACCGCTACATCGTCGATGGACTCACCGACAGCAAGGCGGTGCTTCTTCGAAAGAGCCTGTCGATCGTGTCGTCGATCCGCTCGGTCGCGGTCGACGTCGGGCGAGGCACCGTCGAAGCCGAGGCGACCCGTGACGTCGAGCAGGACGTCCGTGTCGCGTGCGACGTGGCAGGCGTCAAGTTCCGAACCAGACTTCGCCGCTGATGACACGAACCGTCCTGTTCTGCTGCCTGATTACGCTTTCGGCCACGGCGTTTACGGCCGGCCGCGCGCAGGAGGCCCTATCACCATCACAGCAGACCGTTTCGACAGAGATCCACGTGTCGCCGCAAGCAGGTTCGTCGCAGCGCGCGCTTCGGATCGAGTCCCCGCGTGAACACGCGTCGGGCAGACCGCTTGTACGACTGGACGCGGCGGTGTACGCGGTGGACGGCGACCGGGCCGGTGAGCGCGTATGGGTCTGGTCACAGCGTGAGCCGGGCGTTCTGGAAGCCGCGTGGCGACGGATCCGCGGCCTGCCGGAGACCGATGGGATTCCCGACCAGATCGTATGGGACGGCACGTACCGCGGCTCGACCGAGCGTGACGGAACTCCCGTCCCCGACGGCAGGTACGCGTTCCAGTTTGTGGCCACCGATGGAGCCGGCGTCGCGATGGTGGCGCCACTGGTACCCGTCGTGGTTGACCGGGTGCCCCCGCACGTAGGCCCGCTCGAAGTTGATCTTCCGGTCGTCGTGCCGGGCGATCCCGACGCTCCGTTGCGCGTCCGGCAGACCGGAGACCGCGGGCAACTCTGGACCGCTACCGTCATCGGTGATGGCACCGTGTGGCTTCGCCGCGAGTGGGTCGGGCCGCATCCCCCGCCCGAGTTCGTCTGGGACGCGGTCGTGCTCGCCCCGGGCGAAGCTGGACCCGGCCGTGCGATACCGGACGGGATCTACCGCTACGAGCTACACGGGGAGGATCGAGCCGGAAATCGCACGAGCGGATCGGTTGCGTTCCGGGTCGCCGCGAGAGGGCTGTCGGTCGAGATCAGCGCCGACGGACCGGCGTTGTCGCCGCACGCGGTTGGGCCGACGCGCGTGGTCACGCTCTCTGCGAGCGTCGGTGAGCCCGAGCTCGCGCTGTCGTACGACCTCACCGCGATCGGTCGGCGGGATCCTGACCGTGCCTTCATCGTCGCGCGCGGCACAGGCGCGCCGCCGCGGGAGATCCGATTCGACGGCAGGGCCGTGTCGGGTCAGTTGTTGAACGACGACGCGTACTCACTCGTGCTGTCGGTTCGGTATCAGGAGGGGCATCGGATCGAGTCTCGGCCTGTGGTCGTTTCGGTCGACTCGGAGCCACCTTTTGGCTCGCTCGCGGCCGTTACCGCACCGCTTGCATCCCCGCCCGGTGGATCGATCGTGTTCGGTGGTTCCGACCGGCCGACGGTACGGTTCTCCGTCGTCGTGTCCGAGCCGGCGCAGTGGAGCGCGAACGTTCTGGTGCAGCCGGTCGATTCCGACGCGTACAGCGTTACGATACCGTTGCCGCAGCTCGCCACCGACCTCACCGAGGCAGAGTACGAGTGGTCGGTCGACGGAGTCCTCAACGGCCGCACGATCGGAGGGGGAGGGGCCGCACCCGACGGCGTGTACACGATCCATCTGGAGGGGATCGACCACGCGGGCAACCGGGGATCGACCAACCGCGTCCGGGTCGTGCGCGATACCCGCGTGGGCGCGGTGTCGTTCGATGCCGACGCTCCTGGTTTTGCCCCGGTCGTCGACAGCCTTCGTGAGTCGATCGCCCTGCGGGCCACCGCGACTCCGGCGGATCTGGTCGAATCGTCGACGCTGACGATTCGCGCCGGGGCGCACGTCGTCCTGGAGTCGACCGTGTCGGGGCTCCACGATCGTTTTGTCTGGGACGGGCATGCAGACGGACCCGTTACGGTCGTTGATGGTGAGTACAGCGCGACGCTGTCGGTCAGGTTCGGCAACGGAGCGCTGGTAACAAGCGATGCGCTACGGGTCACGGTGAGCCGTCGAAGGCCCGAGGTGTACGAACTCTCTGTGCCGTATCGCGTGCTGCGGAGCGACGGCGACGGTTACCGCGACACCGTAGCGATATCTCAGCGTGCCTCGGCCGACGAATGGGTCGCCCGGATCACCGGTCCCGACGGACGCCTGGTGCTGGAGCGCTCCTGGGCGACGCTGCCGCCGGTCTTCGTCTGGGATGCGCGTGATGCATCCGGGGCACTCGTCGCCGACGGGGAATACCTCTACACGCTGAGTGCCAGGACTCCCGCCGGCGCGGTCGGATCGGCTTCGCTCGCGCTGACCGTCGATGCTGCTTCGCTGCCACCGCATCGGCGACCGCCCGATGTTGCGCTCACCGTCGACCCGTTGGTGTTCACGCCGGATGGCGACGATGTCGACGGTATCGCAGAGTTTTCCATCGGAGCCGTGTCGGTGTCGACGGTCGAGTCGTGGCGACTCGACATCTACGGGCCCGATCTGGTGCCGATCCGGTCGTGGACGGGCTCCGGCGATCCGCCATCGCGGGTGGCGTGGGACGGTCGCTCCGACGACGGCACGCTCGTCCCGAGCCTGATCCGGTATCGCGCGCGGCTGTCGGTCGTTGATCGATTCGGCAATCGGTCGGTTGCGGAAACCTCCGGAGAGGTCGGTGCGATGCTCTTGCGGGATGGCGATCTTCCGCGTATCATGGTACCCGACGTGCGTTTCGCCGCCGGCTCGGCTTCTCTGGAGGACTCCGGCGTCGACGCGTTTCGTGCGAACCGGGCGGTGCTTGCGACGGTGGCTGCGCTCCTGACGCGCTACCCGGAGCGATCCGTGTTGATTCGCGGGCACGCGACGCGCGATATTGAGGGAGGCGCCGAACAGATCGAGCTATCAAGGCGCAGGGCCGAGTCGGTCGGCAGCGCGCTACGGCTGCTCGGGGTGCCGGAGAGAAGGATGCGGATGGTCGGCGAGGGGGGTGTCCACCCGGTCGTACCGCACGAAGATCGGGAGAACGCCTGGAAGAATCGACGAGTGGACTTCATACTCGAATAGAATCCGCCGGAGGAGACGTATGCGTAGAGTGATGGTTGCCTGTGGTCTGCTGCTGGTTGCAGCGATGACCTTCGCGGGGGGTGCGTCTCAGCGCACGCAAGTCGGCGTGGCGGTGGACGACACCGTCTATATATCTCCGTTCTCGTCGCCGGGAGTCCAGGACGAGCTGACGATCCCGATATCGGTCACCACCGCATCGGGGAACCGGAACGTCGTCATCGCGTACGAGATCGTGATCCGCGATCAACAGGATCGCGTCGTGTGGATCGAGTCGGCCGTCGATCAGAGCGATCAGCCCGGCTTCTTCGGGCGCCTCTTCCAGAACCTGGGGCTCGCGCAGCGTCAGACTACGGTTACTATACCCGCTTCGACCACGTGGAACGGTACCTTCCAGGGCTCCACGCTCGGCGCCGACGGCGCTCGGGTACCCGATGGCGAGTACACGTACGTGCTCACCGCCACACTCGCGTCCGAAGACGTCGTGTCGAGCGATCCGCGGATCGTTGTCGTCGATAATACGCCGCCGACCGCGACTGCAGAGCTCGATTACCTCTACTTCGCGCCAGGATCAGACGTTCGTGGCGCGCGTCAGACCGTGACGCTCACGCAGACGACCAGCGAAGAGGTCGAGTGGGCCGGCCGGGTCGTATCGGTCGACACCGGTGCCGAGGTGTTCAATGTCTTCTGGCAGGGATTCGCGGCACGCGAGTTTGTATGGGACGGTCGTGATATCGCCGGTAATCCGGTTCCGGATGGCTCGTACCGCTACACGCTCGAGGGACGCGACCGCGCTGGAAATCTCGGCAGAATCGATCCTATCATAGTCGTGGTCGACACCGCCGATCGTCCGATCGTGATCGAGTCCGCGATGCCGGGCGGCGGCTTCGCGTTCTCCCCGAACGACAGCGGCGTGCGCGACGAGCTGCTCCTGAGCTTCGGCGGCCTGAACGTCAATACCGATCTGCTTGACAGCGTAGAACTTTCAGCCACCGGGCCGGTTTCGGGAAGCGTCGACATCACACCAGCCGTGACTGCGATCCTTCCGCTGACAGGGTACGTGGATCAGGAGCGATCGCAACGCGCCCCCGAAGGCGAGTACGAGCTGACAGTGACTGCGCGGTACCTGAACGGGATGGTCGTGTCGGCGACCGCGACTGCGGTACTCGACGTGACGCCCCCGATCGGCAGCTTCGCGGTCTCCGACCGGGTCTTCAGCCCGGAACTCCCGACCGGAGACGGTTTCAAGGACACGATCACGGTTACCCACACGATCTCCGATGACGCCGAGTGGGTTGGTGAAGTCTTGGACCATGCGTCCGGAGCGTTGCTCGAGTCGTTCGTGCTCGATCCGGTGGCGGATCGCCGGATCGTCTGGGACGGTCGCGATCTGGCCGGGAATCCGATTCCCGACGGAACGTACCGCTACCGCATTGTAGGCACCGATCCGGCTGGAAACCGGACCGAAACCAGCTTCGTGCAGGTCACGATTGACCGGCGTCCAACCGACGTTGAGCTCGTGCTGAGCAGGGAGTACTTCTCGCCGAACGGAGACGGGCAGGGTGACGTCGTTGTCATCCGTCCCGAACTGTCGGTGCCGACCGGGATTGCCGAGTACCGCTTCCGGATCGTCGATGCGCAGGCGAACGAGGTGCTTTCGTTCGAAGGCACCGGTCCGCTGCCCGCGCAGTTCCCGTGGGACGGTCGGAACGCCGCCGGGCAGCTGATGCCGGAGGCGCAGTACTTCGCGGCGCTCGACCTGATCTACGAGAAGGGCAACCGCCCACGCGCGGTCAGCCCGCCGATGACGATCGACAACACGATTCCGCGGGTCGCGCTGCGCGCGAGTTCGGCGATCCTGAGTCCGACCGGCGACGGTGTGAATGACATCGTCGAGTTCATACCCTTCGTCGAACCGATCGGAGAGATCGTGTCGTTTGTCGGACAGATTCGCGCGCTCGATGGACGCGTGGTCGCAGAGATCACGGGCGACAGCCCGCGTGGGACCGCGTACTGGGACGGGACAACCGCGACCGGTCAGCGCGCCCCCGACGGCGGCTACGTCGGCGTGCTCCGAGTGGAACACCGCAACGGCACGATCAGGGAGGCGCAGACCGACACGATCGCGCTCAGCGTCGACCCGACTCGGGCTGCAGTCGCACTCAGGCTCATGCCTCAGCTATTCCGCCCGGACGGCGACGGGGTCGCCGACACCGTGGATATGGTCATCGCCGTCGCCGACGGCAGACCGATCGCGTCGTGGACCATCCGTGTCCTGCGCCCCGATGGAACCGAGTTCTACCGGCGCAGCGGCAGCGACCCGGTTCGATCGTTCGAGTGGGACGGGAGAAGCGCTTCAGGCGAGCTCGTCCGGATGGCGACCGACTACCAGGTCGCCTACGAGATAACCGACGGATCGGGCAACGTGATCACGGGCAGTGAGACGCTGACCGTCGACGTACTGACCGAAGAGCGCTTCGGGATGCGGCGGATCCTGATCGACGACATCATTTTTGAGGGTTACACGACCCGCTACCTGAACTGGAACAAGGAGCTGTCGGAGCGGAACGTCGCCGCGCTCGATCAGCTCGCTGCGGCGCTGCGGAAGTTCCCGAACTACCGGGTCGACATGCACGGGCACGCGGTGAGCGTCCTCTACTACGACGCCGAGCGTTCGGATCTTGAGCATGTTCAGACGCTGATCCCGCTGAGCCGGGGACGGACTGAGACGATCCTCGACGCGCTCGCGGCTCGTGGCATCGATCGTGGCCGGTTCACGCGCGAATGGTGGGGCAAGTTGCGACCGCTCATTCCGTTCAGTGATCTTGACGAGCGGTTCATCAATCGCAGGGTGGAGTTCTACCTGGTTCGGTAGATACGATGCACCTGAGTCCGGTCGCCCTCGGGCCGGACTCGATCTTCATTATCAGATTCGACCGGAGCGGCGCCTCGACGGCGCCGGTCATTGATTGCGCCAGATATTGACCCGCGCGAAGCGGCTTTGTATGCTTGCTGCTCACACCGACCGAAGGAGACATGATGTCAAAGGCACACAGGGGTACGCCATTGAAGGCGGAGAAGCCTCGTTCAGGGCGTGGAACCTGCCCGGTTACCGGGCGCAGCGGTGTCAAACTGCTCTACGACGTCGAGCTCGACGGCAAGAAGGTTGCCGTGAGTAAGGCCGGCAAGGCTACTCTTGCAAACATAAAGCGACGGGAAGAGAAGGACGGCAAGCGCGTAGTCCGCGAAAAGGAAGCGGCCGAGGCCGCAGCGGCTGCTGCGGCAGAAGCGCGGGAACGCGCCGCTGCCGAGCGAAAGGCGGCTGCGGAGGCAGAAAAGGCGGCAGAGGCGGCAGCTGAGGAAGCTGCGGCTACCGAAGCTGCGGCTACCGAAGCAGCAGCTTCCGAAGCTGCAGCTTCCGAAGCTGCTGCGGCCGAGGGCGCGGAAGAGCCCGCCCAGACCGAGCCCGCTACCGATGACGCAGCGCCGGCGGCCGATGCTCCGACCGACGATGCGTCGGAGAGCGAACCGCCGGTGGCGGAGGCAGCGAGCGCCGAAGAACCGGCGGCTGAGGAGCCGGCGGCTGACGCTGCCGACAGCGAATCAGCCGGAAAGTCCGAATAGAGGCAGTCGATCAGTTCTGAGGCCCGGCAACGCCGGGCCATCTTTTTTTCCGGCACAGCTGATAGGCCAAAGGGGAAGCATTGCTCCTGCACTCGATAGAGACCGTTCAGTGGGCCGTGTTCGGTTTCTCCGCGATCCTCATCGGGATGACGAAGGCGGGGCTCAACGGTGCGTCGATGTTCGCAATTCCGGCGATGGCGGCGATCTTCGGTGCACAGCAGTCGGTTGGGATTATCCTGCCGATGCTTATCACCGCGGACATCGTCGCGGTTGTGCATTACCGCGAACACGCCGACTGGAAGATCGTCGGTCAGTTGCTGCCGTGGACGATTCTGGGCGTCGTGATCGGTGTCGTGGTGGGCGACGCGATCGACGCTGGATCGTTTCGGGCGCTTCTGGCTGTCGTTGTTCTCACGTGTCTGGCGATTATGGTGTACCGCGAGCTGTTTCATCGCGACATCGTGCTGCCCAACCGGTGGTGGATCTCTGCGATACTGGGGGTTGTCTCCGGGTTTGCGACGATGGTCGGAAACGCCGCCGGCCCGATCATGGCGCTCTATCTGTTTTCGATGGGGCTCACGAAGAACCAGCTCATCGGGACCGGGGCGTGGTTCTTCTTCGTGGTTAACCTGCTCAAGGTCCCGTTCCACGTACTCGTCTGGGGCACGATCACCGGTTCGACTCTGCTGGTCAACGCGATAGCCATCCCGGTCATCGTCGCCGGCGTGTTCCTGGGGCTGATCGTGGTTCGAAGGATCCCCGAGCGTCCGTACCGAGCATTCATCATCGTCACCACCGCGATCGTCAGCATTCGGCTCTTCCTGTAGCGCGCCCAGGCGGATCGACCACGCGGCGTGACGCGAACACGCTCGGGTCGATCGTCCACTCCTTGCCGTGGCGGCGGTTATGTACGACTATTCGGTCAGGGGGGACGCGTGAGGAAGGTAGTAGTGCTTCTTGCAGACGGGTTCGAGGAAGTCGAGGCGATCACGCCGATCGATTTCCTGCGACGGGCCGACATCGACGTGACCGTGGCCGGCGTCACCGGGCGCGATGTCGTCGGGGCGCACGATATCCGCGTGAACACCGATATCACAGTCGACGAGCTGATAGATACGTTCGACGCGGTGATCATTCCCGGAGGCAAACGCGGTGCGCAGAACATCGCCGCGAATGCCGATGCGATGGCGCTCATCCGCGCGCAGCTGCTATCCGGAGGCCTGGTCGCGGCTATCTGCGCGGCGCCCGCAGTCGTGCTCGGCGGGCATGACCTGATCGGTGATCGTGCGTACACCTGCTATCCGGGCTTCGAGGACGAGGTGACCGGCGGACGATTCAGCGATGATCGGGTCGTTGTCGACGGCAATCTGATCACGAGCCGTGGTCCCGGGACCGCCGCGGAGTTTGCGTTCGAGGTTATCCGGGCGCTCGGCGATCGCGCCGCCGCCGAACGGCTCCACCGGCAGACGCTGCAGAGGTGATCTCATCCCGGTGACGACCGATCGCTGTCGCGAACACCGCCGCGGCGACCAGCGCACCGACCGACACCAGCCAGTTTCCGCTCGTGACCGTCACTCCGCTCCAGAAGCAGATCGCGCTCACGATCCCGGCCACCCGCCGTGTTCCGGCCGGCTGATCGGTCCGAGCCGACAGGTATCTGACCGCGACCGCTACGCCGATCAGCAGTACCGCGGGTCGACGCACCGCAAACGGCAGGTCCATGCTGCCCGCCGCAAGCGCGTCCGGCGCTATGACCCAGATGACGCCAGGGACGAGCCCGATCGCCGCCAACACGCCGGCTCGTGTCGTGATGCGCGTCAGAACGACCGTCACGAGCGCGTAGACGACGATCGCCAGACCCGCGAGCAACTGAACCGATGTTGTTGTGTCTATCACGGTTGACTCGGTCTGTCGCCGCGTCAGTGCTCGTGCCCGGGGCCGTGGACGTGCCCGTGCTCGAGTTCTTCTCCGGTTGCATCCCGGACATCCTGAACCGTGGCGTCAAAGTGAAGCGTCGCGCCGGCGAGCGGATGGTTCGCGTCGAGTGTGACGGTGTCGTCCTGGATTCCGACCAGGGTGACTACCTGCTGGTTGCCGTTGGCATCCTGCGCGGCGAACTGCATGCCTGGCGACAAGTCTCCTTCGGGCATGTTCGATCGTGGAACCGAGAAGACAAGTTCGTCGTTGCGGGTCCCATATCCCTGCTCGGGTTCGACCGACGTCGTCACGGTCTCACCCACCGACTTCCCGTCGAGCGCAGACTCGAGCCCTTCGACAATGTTGCGATGCCCGTGCAGATACTCAAGATCGCCATGGTCGCTCGATGAGTCGATCACCGAGCCGTCATCGCCCTTAAGCGTGTACGCGATCGTGACTACACGGTCCTTCGTTACGGTCATACTGTCTCCTTGCCCCAAAACCTACCACCATTGGGTGCGATCGACCAATGCCGCGGGCGCGCCTTCGCGTCGACCACTACCCGATGGCCGCTGGAGTCGGTATTCTTGGCTCCGGAGGCCCCTATGGCTCGTTCCAGAGAATCGATCGACAAAGCCGTCGAAGTAGACCTTGTCGCGCTCGCACAGAACGTCTTCGCCGACAACCTGGTGTCGGTGATCGCGTACGGGAGTTATCTCCGCGATACGTTCCGGCCCGGCGCGTCGGACGTCAACGTCCTGTTCATCATTCGGGAAGCGATCGGGGATCAGTTTGACGCATTCGGACGCGACGGGCACCGCCTGATGCGGCGTTTCACGATCACACCGCTTGTGCTCACGCGAGACGAGTTTCGCAGTTCGTCCGACGTCTTCCCGATGGAGTACTCCGATCTGGTCGACGTCCATCGCGTGCTGTACGGCGAAGACGTAACCTCCGACCTGTCGCTGTCGGCGGTTCACCTTCGACACGAGGTCGAACACCAGCTTCGCGGTTCGCTCGTGTCGCTCCGTCAACTTGCCGTTGCAGCCGGTAGACGCAGGCCCTTCGTTGAGCGAGCGCTCAGGCGCGAACTTGCGCAGTGGCAAGGCACGCTCTGGGCGGTGTTGCGCGGCGTGCTGCGACTCTATGGCTACGCGCCATCCGCCGATCCGACGAGTTCACCGATCCCGAATGATCCTGCGGCGCTCGTCGATGCGGTCAACAGAGCGGTGGGCTTCGAGCCCGGCCCGCTTCTGACGCTCGCACGGTGCCGCAACGGTGCGTGCCCCGACAGCCGTGAGATGATCGCGGGGCTGCTCGACCGGCTCAGCGAGCTGGTTCGCGTCGTCGACCGGTATCAGCGAGGCACGGCGTGATGCGGATCGCGCGCCGGGTAGCGGGCGGCACGCTGTGGATCGTAGCCGCTGCGTTGGTGGTTTTCGCGGCGGTACCTGTTTCCGCTCAGACGCTTCCGCGTCCGCGAGGCTACGTCACCGACGACGCGAACGTGATATCGGCCGCAGATCGTCAGACGATCGAGCGCATCGCGACCGCGGTGCAACAGCAGACCGGCGCAGAGATTGCGGTGCTCACGGTGCGGTCGATGGCGCCGTACGGTTCGATCGAACAGTACGCGATCGCGGTAGCGGACGCGTGGGGCGTCGGTTCCCGCGATGACGCCGGGGTGCTCTTCGTCGTCGCTGTAAATGAACGGCAGCTGCGGCTTGAGGTCGGGTACGGTCTGGAAGGCGCGATTCCGGATGGCCGCGCTGGCGCGCTTCTTGATCAGTACGTCGTTCCTGATCTGCGGCAGAACAATTTCGGAGCCGGTCTGGCACGCGGGGTTGCCGCGGTCGCGCAGTTAATCGCCGATGAGTACGGTGTCGCGTTGGCCGGGGTCGATCGACCGCAGGCCCGACCGGCCGCGTCGGGCGGGCGCGATGCCGGTGATCTGGTGTACGTGCTCTTCCTGTTCCTGATCTTCGGCGGGCGCTGGTTCTTCTGGCCGCTTCTGTTCGCGCGTCGTCGTCGCGGGTTCTTCGGCGGGGGTTTCGGATCTACCGTCGGCAGGGGAGGATCGTTCGGAGGCGGATCGTCAGGGTTCCGCGGATTCGGCGGCGGCGGATTCGGTGGTGGAGGCGCGTCCCGCGGCTTCTAGCCGCCCGCGCGGCGCTCCGGAAACAACACAGCGCAGTAAAGGAGGACTCGATGGCAGCGAGTCGAAGCAAGTGGATAGCACCGGTTGCGATCATCGCGATCGTCGTCGTGATCGGCGTGTTCTGGTTTGTCGGACAGCAGAATCGTCTGGTCACGCTCGAAGAGCAGGTGAGCGCAACGTGGAGCGAGGTCGATAACCAGCTCCAGCGGCGAAGCGATCTGATCCCGAACCTGGTCGCGACCGTGCAGGGATTCGCGGGTCAGGAGCAGGCGGTATTCGGCCAGATCGCCGACGCGAGAGCGCGGCTTGCCGGCGCTCAGACGGTGTCCGAGACCGCCGAAGGCTATACCGAACTGCAGGGCGCGCTGTCGCGACTCCTGGTGATCGTGGAGAACTACCCGCAGCTCGCGTCGAATCAGAACTTCATCCGGCTCCAAGACGAGCTTGCCGGAACCGAGAATCGCATCGCGGTCGCCAGGCAGCGCTACAACAACACGGTGCAGCAGTTCAACACCCGGATCAGGCTCTTCCCGTCGAGTATCGTCGCGAACAGGCTCGGCTTCGGGCCGCGGGAGTACTTCGAGATCCCCGAATCGGCTCGTGAGGTCCCGCGCGTCCAGTTTGGCAGCTGAGGATCCCGGGCCGAAGAGCGGCCCGGAAGTTCCACTATCGACCGTACTGCTGTTCGAGAGCGGTATCGGGGTCGTCGGATTGCTCATCGCGTGGGCGTTCGGGATTGAGATTCGGCTCGGGCGCACCGATGCGACCGCGCTCGCCGCGGCGGCGGCAGGCTTCGCGGTGCTCGCCGCGCTGTTCATCGTCGTTGTGCGGGTGCGCTGGGTGCCGTTGCAGCGCATCAACGCGAAACTCTCTCCGATACTGAAGACGCTGTTTGCGGGGCGCTCGCTTGGAGCGCTACTCCTTATCTCGGTGGTAGCCGGAGTCGCCGAAGAGATACTGTTTCGCGGCGCGCTGCAGCAGATCGCCGAGCGGTATCTGTCGCCGGCGGGTGCGATCGTCGCGACGAACGTCGTCTTCGGACTCGCTCACGCGATAACCCCGGCGTACGCAGTGCTCGCGTTTGCGATGGGGGTGGTGCTGAGCGTGGTGCTCGTCGTGTCCGACAGTCTGGTCGCCGCGGCGGCGACCCACGCGGTGTACGACTTCTTCGCGCTCGCGCTCTATCTCAGGTCGCGGCGGGGCTGCCCCGCGTCGAAGTAGTCGATCAGCTCCTGGCCGGCCGGTTCGACGACTCGTGGTTCGCCTCCCGCGCGCAGCGATTCGGTCGCCCTGTAGCCGGCCGCGACCGCGTTGCGCGCGGCAAGCGGCGATGTGTTGGGCGCGACGCCGTCGCGCACGAACCGGATGAAGCTTTCGACGATACGAGGATCCGACCCCCCGTGCGAACCCTGCTCAGGCTGCAGTGAGACCACGCGATCGGGTTCGCTTCGCCGATCCCGGCGCGTGGTGAAGACGTGGATTTCGCACGCGCCCGAGTCACCGATGTTCTCGATCCGACCGTGCGTTCCGATCACCGTATAGTTGCGCCAGTAGTCGGGAGTGTAGTGGCACTGGAGATACGACGCCTGGACGCCGTTGGTCAGGTTCATCAGCACCATGCTGTGATCCTCGACGTCGATCTCCGGCGAGTAGTCGGCCGACGCATCGACCGGCCAGTTGGCCGCGTCGATCTTCACGCGATGCGAAATGCCCGCGGGTCGGCGTCGCTGCTTGTCGTACACCGAGAGCTTCCCGAGCGCGACTACTCGTTCGGTGTACGCGCCGGCGAGCCAGTGGATCACGTCGATGTCGTGCGCGCCTTTCTGAAGCAGCAGACTCGTCGTGTTGCGCGACTCGGAGTGCCAGTCCTTGAAGTACGCGTCGCCTCCAATCGCGACGAAGTGGCGGCACCAGATCGCCTGCACGGCGCCGATCTCTCCCGACCGGATAATGTCCCTCATTGTGACGATCGACGGGAAGTAGCGCATATTGTGGCCCAGGAAGAGCTTGCTGCCGGTGGCGTGAGCGGTCGCCAGTACTCGATCGGAGCCTTCGATGGTCGTCGCGATCGGCTTTTCCAGGTAGACAGCCTTTCCGGCCTCCATCGCCGCTATCGCGTGTTCTTCGTGGAGGTGATCGGGGCTGCACACGAAGACCGCGTCGATTTCGGGCCGGTCCACCAGATCGCGGTAGTCGCGGGTCGTGAACGTGTCGCTGCCGTGGTCCGCGCGAAACGCGTCGAGCGCGGTCTGGTCCGGGTCGGCCGCGGCGACGAGCGATACCGCCGCATCGACGCGCGGTACCGTCGCATCGACGCGCGGGCAGAGCGCCGCTATCTTCCCTCGGCCTCCCGCGCCGATCACCCCGATCCTCATCGCCTACGAGCTCTTCTTGATCGGCAGGTACGGGTAGATCTCCCCGGCGAGCGACTGGATGCTCATCGTCTGGAGCCACACTTTGCCGGGCCCGGTCAGCGTCGTCAGAAACAGGCCTTCGCCGCCGAACAGGAAGTTGGAGACGCCCTTGACCATCTGCACGTCCAGGTTCACCGTCGCCTCCATGAACGCGAGCGCTCCGGTCTCGACCTTGATCGACTCGCCGCCCATCAGCGTCATCTCGATCACCTCTCCGTCGATCTCCAGGAATGCGGTACCGGAGCCGGTCAGCCGCTGCATGATGAACCCTTCGCCTCCGAAGAAGCCCGCTCCCAGCCGCTTCTGGATCGCGATATCAAGGTCTACCGTCGCCTCCCCGCCGAGGAACGCGCGCCGTTGGCAGATGTAGTCGACCGAGCCGACTTCGATCGGGACGATCTTGCCCGGATACGTGTGGCCGAGTGCGACGCGCGATCCGTTGCGGCTTGCGGTGTAGAAGTTCAGAAAACCCTTTTCGCCCATCATCTTGCGCTTGACGAATCCGCCCAGCCCGCCCTGGACGCCGGTCTTCATGTCGACATCGGCGTCCATGTACTTCATCGCGCCTGACTGGCACTGGAGCGTTTCGCCCGCCGCCAGAACGCATTCAACTACGGGCATCGTGGTGCCCTTGACCTCGTACTGCATATGCTCTCCTCTCTGTTCCGTCTTTCCGGTCTGTTCCGTCTTTCCGGTCGCTATCCAATCAGATGATGAGCGCCGTCAGCGCTCCGAAATCGGCACGTATTGCTCGTCGAAGGTCCCGGTGTAGAGCGCACGCGGGCGGAAGATCCGGTTGTTCTCCAGGTACTCGATCACACGCGCGCACCAGCCGGACACACGCGACACCGCGAAGACCGTCGTGTAAAGGTCCTTCGGAATACCCAGGCTCTGGTAGACGATCCCCGAATAGAAGTCGACGTTCGGGAACACCTTCTTCTCCTCACCGAGCGTCGACAGAACCTCGTGCTCGAGCGCGCGCGCCGTCGCGAACGTGTTCTCAGTGTCGGGGTCGCCCTTCGAAAGGAGCTCCGCGAGCGGACCAAGGACCCGTGCGCGCGGGTCGTACGCCTTGTAGACGCGGTGGCCGAATCCCATGATCTTCCGCTTCTCTTTTTGCGCCGACTTGAACCACGACGCGGCCTTGCCCGGGGACCCGATCTCGGACAGCATCTTGACGACTTCGACGTTTGCCCCGCCGTGGAGCGGACCGCTCAGTGCGGAGATCCCCGCGCCGATCGCCAGGTAGATGTCCGACAGCGTCGATGCGACCACCATCGCCGCGAAGGTGCTCGCGTTCATCCCGTGATCGGCGTGCAGGATGAGACAGACGTCCATGATCCGCGCTTCGAGCGCCGTGGGGCGTTTGCCCGTCAGCATGTAGAGGTAGTTCCCCGCAAGCCCGAGATCGTCGAGCGGCTCGATCGGCAGTCGACGCTGCCGGGCTCGTCCGATCGTGGCCGCGATGGTGTTCACCCCCGCGATCAGGTTGTAGCAGCTTTCAAGCTCGTCGGAGTGGAGCAGCTCGGTCGGTGTTTCGGCCGCGGCCTTGCCAAAGAGCGATGCGAAGAACTCGTAGACTGGACGGCGCGTTCCGGCCGGCGGTGTCTCCATCGCGATCGAGTCTTCATCGGTCGCGAGCGCGTCGGCCCGATCGTCATCTTCGTCCCGGTCGCGGTACGTCTGCTTCTGGCGCATCAGGTTCGTTCCCAGTCGCAGCGCGGACATCGGGTTGAGCGTCTCCACCGGAAAGCTCAGCAGGAGTCGTTGCGCTTCCGGGATGAACAACCGGTGCAGCAGGATTCGGCGGAAGCGTGAGAGCTCGTCCGCGGCCGGTAGGTGGCCGTGGAGCAGCAGGTACGACGTTTCTTCGAACGACGAGTGAGCGCACAGGTCGAAGACGTCGTAGCCGCGGTAGATCAGCCAGCCCTTCGAGCCGTTGACGTATCCGATCTTTGTCTCGCACGCGATCGCTCCTTCCAGACCTGGGCCGACGGTGCAGGTGATCGGCCAGTCAACCGCCTTCGTGAGCTCGGGTTCCGGCTCGTGCCCTGTCTCACGGTACGCCTGCTCCTTTGCGTCGATTATGATGCGGGTGACGTCGTCATCAGAGACCGATTGCGATTGAGATCGTTCTTCCATAGTGCCTCAGCCGCGATTATGCCACAATCGCGGCCGAGGGCCAACAAAGGCGGGACCGCTCAAACCACTGTGCGGACGTGCGTCACCAGAAGCGCGGCCCGCGCACGCCGACCGACCACGCGTGGAGCCAGCCGCCCTCGTACGCGTCGTCGGGCGCGGTCGACCGACCGGCCACCTGGAACCGCTCCCATCGCAGCGCGTACGTCGCCTCGATCCAGATATCGGGTGTCACTCGGAAGCCCGCTTCTGCCTCGATTCCCGGGCCGTGCGTGAGCTCGGTGTACGACGTCGAGCCGCCGGGGAACCGGTGGCGGTAGTCCGACGCGGTGAATCCCCACGACAGCGCCGGCATGACGCGCAATCGGTCGATCGGTTCAAAGCCGTACCCGAACCCAAGCCGGCCGGCGAACCCGGCGCTGAGTCCGCTCGCGGAGAAATCGGCCACCGATCGATCATCGCCGTCGACCAGGACCAGGCTGACCGGGATCACGACCGATCCGGCGGCAAGCAACCCGGGCCCGGTAGTCGGGGACACGCCGTACTCGACGCCAATCGCGACGGTTGTGATCAAGAAGGCCGGGGATGCCTCGCTCGACCAGTTCGTGCGGTTCAATAGACCCGTCAACCGATAGTTGGCGGTTCGCTCCGTGGCCGCGGCGGGCGGAGGGCCGAGGATCGCGATCGCAGCGATCACGGCAAGCATCATGAACAGGTGTCGTCGTGGGAGCGCCGGGTCAACACGGGTTTGCGGCGACGGGTCTCTACTCATGCTCAATAGGTACCTCGCCAGAGGCGATCCGACAAGCCGCGATCGACGCTGTCGCAGACTGTGTCAGAATAGCCCGATCTGCGGCTGGACCGATTGCATGTGTCGTTTATACACAGATTCCGGTGGTTTGCGGTGGAGAGGGTAGTATCTACGATCGTAACTCGTTGTTGAGTATATGGTTATGCAGTCACGTCTGGCATGGATCTTGCAATCGAGTAGCAGGGAGGAATCATGAACCGCAGAAATCTACTTGATCGATTGCGACCACTCCTGATGGTCGGCATCGCGTTGACCATCGTGACCGCACTGGTGATCGCGCTGCCGAGCCGCGAGGAAGCACCGGTAGAGATGCGCGAAACTGTGCCGGCAGAGCGCGAAGCTGAGCCGACCACCCGCGACCCGGGCGCGATGATCACACCCGAGCAGCTGTCGCGCACCTTCAGGGAGGTCGCGCAGGAGGTGCTCCCCGTCGTCGTGGAAGTCAACGTCGTCGAGGTGGTCCGGCAGACCGCGCCGCGTTCTCTGTCGCCGTGGGAGTACTTTTTCGGCCCGCAGGCACCGGGGGGACCCGAGCCGCAGCAACGCGAGTTCGAGCGGCCTGGTCTGGGGTCGGGCGTGATCATCGCGCGTCAGGGAGAGAACGCGTATGTTGTGACGAACAATCACGTCGTCGGTCAGGCGTCGCGGATCAGTGTGACGCTCTATGACCGACGCGAGTACGAGGCCGAAGTGGTCGGACGGGACCCCCGGACCGACCTGGCCGTGATATCGTTCCGGCCCGACGGGGAGGTGCCGATCGCGCTGCTCGGCGACTCGGGCAGTGCAGAGGTCGGCGACTGGGTGCTCGCAGTAGGCAACCCGTACGGGTTCGAGGCGACGGTCACGTCGGGCATCGTCAGCGCCGTTCGCCGTGAAGCCGGCGGCCGGGGCCAGATCGGAACCTTCTCCGACTACATACAGACCGACGCGGCGATCAACCCGGGGAACTCGGGCGGTGCGCTCGTGAACCTGACTGGAGAGGTCATCGGGATCAACACGTGGATCGCGTCGCAGACCGGTGGCAGTGTCGGGCTCGGGTTCGCGATTCCGGTGAACACGGTTCGCCGCGTCGTTACCGACGTCCTCGAGCGAGGCCGCGTCTCCTACGGCTGGCTCGGCGTCACGATTGTCGACCCGGAGGCAGGACGCTTCCCCGAACTGGCCACCGATCTGGGGATCGAAGGGCGACGAGGCGCGCTCGTGCTCAACATCAGCCGAGGGAGCCCCGCCGACCAGTCGGGGGTGCTTCCGGGAGACCTGATCGTCCGGATGGACGACACTCCGATCGATAGCTCGAACCAGCTCACTCGACGGATCGGACTCCTCAGCCCGGGAGAGACGACGACACTCGTACTCGTCCGCGACGCGGCCGAGCAAACCCTGACCGTCCGCATCGACGAGCGCGCACCAGAAGAGGATCTGGCCGACGGATCGCTGGTGTGGCCGGGCCTGGCGGTCGTGCCGCTCGGCGATCAGCTGCTGGAGAGCCTCAATCTGGACCAATCGGTGCGCGGTGTAGTCGTCGCCGACGTAGTCGGGGGGTCTGCGTCCGACGCGTCGGGCCTGCGACCCGGCGACGTGGTGCTCCGCGTGAACGACCGACCGGCAGACACGGTCCGTGCATTCTACCGCGAGCTCAACGCTACGCGCGGCGACGAAGTACGTCTCCGCATCCTTCGACAGGGACGCGAGATCGGCGTCGGGCTTGTGAAGTAGCGCCGCGGGGCTGGTCAGGCCGGGTAGACTCCGGTGGAGATGTAGCGGTCGCCACGGTCGCAGATGATCACGACGACCACTGCGTCGGTGCGGCCCGCTTCGTCGAGCTCGCGAGCGACGTCGAGCGCGATCGCGACGTTCCCGCCCGACGACACGCCGGCGAAGATGCCTTCGCGCGCGGCCAAGGCTCGCATCGTTGCCTCCGCTGCTTCCTTGGAGACGGTGCGCCGTTCGTCGAGCCGGTCGGGCTCGAAAATCGCCGGCTGGTACGCTTTGGGCCACGCGCGGATCCCCGGGATGCCGCCGGCATCGTCGGGGATGACGCCGACGATCGTCACGTCGGGGTTCTGTTCCTTGAGGTAGCGACCGGTTCCCATGATTGTTCCGGTCGTGCCTGTCGACGCGACAAAGTGGGTGACCGTGCCGTCGGTGTCGCGCCAGATCTCCGGGCCGGTCGCCTCGTAGTGCGCGCGCGGGTTGTCGGGATTACCGAACTGGTCCAGGATCACGCCCTTGCCGTCGGCCTCCATCTCGCGCGCCAGGTCGATCGCGCCCTCCATGCTCTTCTCTTTCGGGGTCAGGATCAGCTCGGCGCCGTACGCCTTCATGACCGCACGACGCTCGGCGCTCATGTGATCGGGCATGATCAGTACCATCCGGTAACCCTTGACCGCGGCGACCATCGCGAGCGCTATACCGGTGTTGCCGCTCGTCGCCTCGATAAGCGTGTCACCCGGCTTGATGCGGCCAGCCTCCTCCGCGCGCCTGATCATACTGAACGCTGGTCTGTCCTTGACCGAGCCGGCCGGATTGTCGCCTTCGAGCTTCGCGAGCACCGTATTGGGCCCGGTGTAGAGCGAGCGAAGCCGCACGAGCGGCGTGTTCCCGATGCATTCCTCGATCGTACGTACGTTCATGGCTACAGCATACGCGTCTTGACCGCCGAAGTGCAATCGCCGACATTTGCGGCAGGAGGCAGCGTGCGCGTCACTCTCGATCGGGTCAACGATAAGGTCCACTTTGTGGCTTCGAACGCCGACGGCAACACGATCCACCTTGACGGCTCGCCGACGGTCGGAGGAGAGGGCGCCGGGTTCCGGCCGATGGAGGCCGTGCTCGCGGCGATCGCCGGCTGCGCGTCGATGGATCTGGGTCCGATCCTCACGAAGCAGCGCCAGCGCGTGGACGGCGTATCGATCGCCGTGACCGGGGAACGCGCCGACGCGGTGCCGGCCGTGTTCACGTCGATCACGGTCCACTACGACCTGACCGGAGAGATCGACGCCGACAAGGCGCGGCGCGCGATCGAACTGTCGGTGTTCAAGTACTGTTCGGTCGGCGCGATGCTGGTCGACGTCGACATCCGGTACTCGTTTTCGATCAACGGCGTGTCGGGCGGACCGCCGGTCGGCCGCGCGTAGCCGCCGGCACCTCCCGATCAGACCTGGCCGCGCGTAGCCGCCGACCCCGGCGCAAAGGACGTTCTCCTACTCGACGTGCGCGCCGAGCGCGTCGGTGATCGGAAGGCGCGCCGATCGGGTCGCTGGCAGGATCGTACCGACGCACGCGGTGACGACCGCGATCGCCGTCGCGATCAGGTAGTCGTGCACCCTGAAGTCTGCGACGAACCGCTCGCCGAACGGAAGCGGGAGCCCCGTACCCTCAAGGATCGACAGATCGAAGCCGACGCCGGCGAAGTAGATGCTCGACAGCCCGGCGAGGACCGCACCCGCCGCGGCGCCGATCAGCGCTACCGCCGCCCCTTCGACCAGGATCAACCTGCGCAGCGGGGCGCGCTTCATGCCAATCGCGCGCAGCGTTCCGATCTCGCGGCGCCGCTCGTGGACCGACATCGACATTGAGTTCAGGATGCCGACGATGATCAGCAGGTAGAGCACCACGATGATCACCGCGAAACCCGCCGCGTCGGCCTCGACCGCCTGCACGATCACTTCGACGAATCGCCGCCACTCGTACGCGCGAAGCTCCGGCCAATCGCCGAGCGCCGCGTTGACTGCCGCTACGTTCGACGCGACGGCGGGGCCCGAGTCGAGCGCGATGACCAATCGCGTCACCGCGTTGGAGATCCCGGTGAGCTCCTGCGCGATTGGTAGCGATATCAGAAACGAGGTTTCGTCGATCGCCGGGTAGCCGAGCGTGAATACGCCGACCAGCTCGGCGGAGCGTTCCTGCCACGCGCCCGATCGGTCGATCGCACGGATGATCACCGCATCACCGGGCTCGACGCGCAGCCGCGACGCGATGCGCTCGCTCAGCAGCACGCCGCGCCGGGCCTCCGACAGCGCGCTCCCGCGCACGATATGATCGGCAACGACCGTGATCCGCTCCTCAAGCTCGGGCTCGACTCCGCGGCCGAGCAGACGGATCGATCGCGCGGGGTCGGCTTCTGACGAGATCTGCGCGCCGAAGTCGAGCCGCGCGGCGATCGCGGTGACCGACGGCACGTCGCGCACGGTATCGCGCACTGCGTTGTAGTCGCGGACGGTCAGGTCGAGCGGCAGCCGCCGCTGCTCGTCGCGATACGACCCGTGGAGCACCTGCGCGTGGCCGGTGTCGATCCGGATGATCCCGTCAAAGAGGCTCGTGAAGTAGCCGCGCACCCACGCGACCGACACGATCATGATCGCGGTGCCAAGCGCGAGCGCGATCACATTCAGTACGGTACGCCGCGTGTTGCGACGCACGTTACGGACACCGATTCGCAGGAGCTCCATCTACGCCTCCTCGAGCGCGCTACGAAGATCGACCCTGGTGACCGCTGTGCCGGCGTAGAGCGCGCTCGCGACCGAAATGAGCACGCCGAACCCGAACGCGGTCGCGCTCGACCCGGGCACGAACGCGAAGTAGTACGTCTGTCCGGTCCCGAAGAACTGACTCAGCTCGCCCATATCCAGGCCGTGCGTCTGGAAGTAGAGTACGATCGGAATCCCGATCGCGAGTCCGATCGCACTGCCGATTGCGCCCAAGAGCACGCCCTCCGACACGATTGTCGCGATCACGCGGCGGCGCTTCATCCCGATCGCGCGCAGCGTTGCGAAGGTCCTTGCACGGTCGAAGACCGTCATCAGGATCGCGTTTGTGACGACCGACGCCGCGACGATCATCACGAACGCGTTGATCACCGTCGTCAGAAGGTCACTGATCTCGACAAAGACGATCAGGCTGCCGTGTATGTCGCGCCACGTCACCGGCTCCAGGTCGTGGCGGTCGAACAGCTCACGGTGATCCGAGACGAAGCGCGCCGCGCGATCGGGGTCGTCGAGCGTTATCCTGATCTCGTTCGTCGCGCGCTCGATGCCGAGCAGCGCCTGCGCGTCTTCGTGCCTCAGGAAGACGGCTGTGCCGTCGAGCTCGACGTGGCCGCTGTCGAAGAGCCCGGTCACCATGAGCGTTCGTCGCGCGGGAATGCCCCGCGCTGATTGGATGAACACGCCGACGGTGTCGCCGACCGACACGCCCAGCAGGCGCGCGTTGTCGGCTGACAGGACCAGCCCGGGGCGCTCTTCGGCCACGAATGACCCTTCGGTGATCGTCGTCGTCGCATCGTCAAAGAACGATGTGTCGGGCGCAACGCCACGACCCTCCACCGCAAGTGTCGTTCCGTCGTGTGCGAGCATCGCCTGGAACCCGAGCACGGTCTCCACGCGCACGACGTCGGGGAGCGCGGCGATCTGTGCGACCAGTGGGTCGGGGTCGGCGATCAGGTGGCGGATCGAGTACGAGTCCAACCGGTCGTCCCACCCGCTCGAGTGCAATTGCACGTGGCCGCTTCCGCGGAGGATCTCGTTGAAGAAGGTCGTCTGCATTCCGGCGAGCATGCCGCCGATCACTTCCATCACCAGGACCGACATCACGATCCCGAGTAGCACGACGAGCATGCGTCTGCGGTACTTCCACAGGTTCAGGAGCGCCATCTTCGCGAACATCACCGCTCGACTCCGTCGGTTTGCGGCGCTGGCGCCCGGCTGTCTTCCTCGACCCTGCCGTCGCGCAACCGGATGATCCGCGACGCGTACTGAAGGATCTCGGGGTCGTGCGTGGAGAAGACGAACGTGACGTCCTCCTCCCGGTTGAGCCGGCGCATCACGTCGAGCACCGAGTTTCCGGTCTCGCTGTCGAGGTTCGCCGTCGGCTCGTCGGCGATCACCAGGCGAGGCCCATTGACCAGAGCGCGCGCTATCGCGACGCGCTGGCGCTGGCCGCCGGACAACTCCCCGGGTTTGTGCGACGCGAACTCGGACAGCCCTACCGCGTCGATCAGGTGGTCGCGGACGCGGCGGCGGTCGGCCGGTCTGCTATGCGCCAGCATCATCGGCAGCTCCACGTTCTCCCGTACCGTGAGCACCGGCACCAGGTTGAAGCTCTGGAACACGAAGCCGATATGCTTGAGGCGCAGATCCGCCGCGGCTGAGTCCGACAGAGTCCGAGTGTCGGTTCCGTCGAATCGAACGCTCCCTTCGGTCGGCTTGTCGATACAGCCGATCATGTTCAGGATTGTCGTTTTCCCGCATCCCGACGGACCGACGATCGACACGAACTCACCGGTGTCGATCACGAACGTCACGCCGCGCACCGCGTGCACGACCGTTGTCCCGAGCGGATACTCCCTGTGAACCGCGTCCAGTTCCACCATCGCCATCGTTCCTCCCCTGCAGAATAGCCTGTAGAAAGCCGAGGTACTCGCGGTACGACTCGGCGCCCTTCGGTGTGAGCGTATAGACGGTCTGTACCGAATCCCCGGCGAGTTCCTTTCGCCGCGTGACGTAGCCAGACTCGATCAACTTGTCCAGGTGGCTCCACAGCGCGCCGTCGGAAACCGACAGGATCGCCTTCAGCGCGTTGAACGACACGCTCGCGCGCTGCTCGATCAGCGTGACGATCGACAGCCGGGTGCGCTCGAAAAAGACCTGGTCGAACCGGGTGTACAGATCATCCATCGCTGCGCGCGCGTCGCTCGGCAACTCCGACGACAACGAACCCGATCACGACGGCGGCCGCGGCGGCGACCTCCAAGGCAGGTCCGGAGACGACCGCGATCAGTATCGCGACGCCCGGGGCCAGGAGCGCCCAACCGATCCAGACCGACGCCACAGGGCAGTACGGCGAGTAGACCAGGAAGGTCGCAGCGCCGACGACCAGGATGAGCCCGGAGGGGGACATCCCGGCCGGCAGCCCCATTGCGGCGAGCACGACGACCGCGGTCATCGTTCCCGCCACCGTTACGATGAACCGGCCGAATGTTCGGCTGAGCCACGGCAGTCCTTCCCGCCGCCCTTTGGCGATCCACGCGATGATCTCGGCGATGCCGCCGATCGCCCCGAGCGGCAGCCAGATCGCGAGCGAGATCGTGCGAACGTCGACGTCGAAGACGAGCGACGCGACGGCGTGCGCTATCGTACCCGCGCCGATCGTCGCGGCGACCGTGAAGAAGAACCACGCGGGCACGTGCAGCCGGTTTTCCGCCAGGAGCATCGTCTCGCGAATCTGCCGGATATCCTCCAGGTACTCGCTGATCGGTCGATCCTCGGGTTCGTTCATCGGCCTCCCTCCTGCCGCCGCCGCTGGTGCCGCGCCGACTCGCTACTCGTACTTTGCGTTACAAAGTTACTCTGAACGGCAGAGTAAACCCGTGAGTCGCAGTTGTCAAGGCTTTGACCGCGCGATCGATGCGGGGTACGCTCGACTATGGACTTCACCTTCTCGACCCCCGCGCTGCTCTTCCCGGCTGTGTCGCTGCTGTTCATCTCGTACACGAACCGCTTCATCTCGTACGCCGATCTTGTGCGACGGCTCCACGAACGATGGCGAACGGAAGGGAGCCCCGTCCTGGCGATGCAGATTGCGAACCTAAGGAAGCGGATCGTGCTGATCCGAAACATGCAGATCTCCGGCGCGGTGTCGCTGGTGCTCTGCGTGCTCTGCATGGGGGCACTCTTTATTGGGGCTGTTGCGACGGCGGAGATCCTGTTCGGCGTCGCGCTTCTTGCGATGCTCGGTTCGCTCCTGCTCCTGGTCGTCGAGGTCAGCATCTCGGTCCGTGCGCTCGGCCTGCAGCTTGGCGACCTTGAGCAGACGGGCGGGGAGGCAACCTCGCGTCCCGACGCCGCGCCTCGCGGCTGATCGAGTCCGCCGTCGGTGGCGCCGGGGTTGATCGTCCCCGACCGCTTCCCGCATCGCGGCGACGCTGCTATTCTGAGGTCGTCGCCGAACCC
>RECL01000286.1 GCA_007694025.1 Spirochaetaceae bacterium | reverse complement strand
TGACCTCGGAGGCCGGAATACCCTTCTGTCCCATGTAGACGTCGATCAGCTGGCTGCCGTACCGGTCGGGGAGCGAGTCTGCTATGAAGCCCGGCAACCCGTGGAACGCCGTGACGTCGAGTTCATCGAAAGTGAACCGCTGCGGAGGATAGCTCACACGGACGGGAGAGATCTGAATCCCCGATTCCATGAACGCGGGATCGTACTCGAAGGTGGCGTAGCGACTCTCGTCGGGGGCGTATCCCAGGCTCCCTACGGTCGTGCCCCACAACCGGACGTCGACGATCCCGCTCACGTCTCGTCTCCCCAACGGAAGCCGTCGTCCGGCTCCTGCCGGTCCCGAACCCGTTTGGGTAGCTCAAGCTCCCTGCCCCGAGGGCTGTACGACTCCGACTCCGGAAAGAGACACGCCAGGCGATCGGCTTCGCCGAGGGCGCGAAGCAGTCGGATGAAGTTCCGCAGGCTCAGTCCCGTCGCTCCCTTTCGGAAGTTGTACAGGGTCTTTCGAGAGATCCCGGCGAGCGACTCGAGTTCGGACTCCTTGATGCGGCGGGCGATCCGGATCTTCTCTACATGCGCCGCCAGATCGCGGATCACATCGTCGTCGGACATTGTGTTGTAGCTGATGCGGTGACTCATATGAGTAGTATACGCTACTTTAATGTCATTTGCGGTCTTATAAGCGTAAATTATTACTTGTATGCACTATACGCCGACGCATGCTACTGCGGGTGTGCGCGACGTCGGTCGGTCCGGCGCCGGCCCCACGCTCTCGGTAGAGCGCAGGGCCATTACGGTTACCCGATCAGCGTGCGCGTGAACTCGACGTCGCGTGCGACGTCGTCGAACGTCGCCTTCGTGAGGTTGACCTCCACGATGAAAGTCGTGACGCCCGTGTCGAGCGCGGTTTTAATCGACTCTTCGGCCTTGCACGACCCGGCGCCGACGCGTGCGGGGCCCTCTTCGGTCGAGTCGTTCACGTGGATCGAACAGACGCGCCCCTCGTATTTCCTGATCCAGTCCGGCAGCGATATCCCGCGCGACGGGAGGAACTGACCGATGTGGAACTGAGCCTTGAGCTCCGGCATGTTGTCGAGCAGGTGCTCCATCACGTACTTGTCCCCCAGCTTCACCAGTTCCATATGGTGATTGTGGTACGCAATCGACAACCCATCGCGTTTGAGCGTCGCCTCCATCTCCCTGAACTTCGGGAGGAGCGCGAGCCAGTCGTCGAGCGTGTCGCCCTTCGCGAAGGGGATGACCCAGTCGGTCGAGCCGTAGTCGAGCAGGAAGCGCTTCCATTCGTCGTAGCGCGCGTCGAACTCGGCGACCGTCATGTGACCGCAGACCAGCTTCAGGCCCGCACGGTCCAGGCTTGCCCTCATCGACGCGACCGACGTCGCGGCGTCGGGATCGTTTGGAACCGCTCCGCACCACGGCTCGATCGACTCGATGCCCAGGCGCTTGACCGCGTCGAACGCGGCGTCCCACCCGCCCTCGTAGCCTTTCAGGCTGTAGAGCTGCATTGCCAGTGTGTTCTTCATATGATCTCCTTGCGCGTCTACAGCTTCACCGCTGTAGACTTGGAATTGGTGATGATCTCATCCGCCGTGACCTCTGCGTCACGGTCGTGCGACAGGTAGATCCCCTGCTGGATCAGCATTGTGTTCAGCGCGAGCTGCGCGGTCGGCAGCAGTTCCACCCGTCCGTGGAGCGCCGCAGCCCAGTGGTGCTGCGAAGACGACATGTCGCGCGCAAGATTGGGATCCATGAGCCGCCGCCGTCCCGCCACCGACCCCAGATTCGCGGTCATATCGAAGTCGATGTCGGCGACCGTCCGGTGGACGCTGAACGGATCGACTCGAAGCCCACCCTTCGAGCCGGCGATATAGCTCGGCGAGAAGGGATCGAGGTTGATCGCCCACGCGGAGACGATCGCCATCGTGAGGCCGCCCTCGAAGTAGACCATGCCGGTCGCAAACTCCTCGACGTCCATCTCCTTGCCGCGCACCGGATCCATGTCGAGCTCACGGTACGTCTTGCCCGTGACGCGCTCGACCTTCGGGTTACCCAGGAGGTAGAGCATCCGCGACAGCTCGTAGATCCCCATGTCGTAGAGCGCGCCGCCTCCGGCCTGCGACTTCTGCACGAAGCGCGCGGTTCCGTACCCGTCTACGTAGGGGCGCCCGCGCCGGCGGTACTCGGTCGCGGCAGCGTGGTAGATGTGCCCAAGCTCACCCGCGTCGATCACCATCCTGGACGCGGTCGTCGCGTCGGTGTAGAGCTTCGCGAGTTGGATGTGGAGCATCTTGCCGGTTTCGCGCGCCGCGTCGAGCATTGCCTTGCCGTCGGCCCACGATCCGGCGATCGGCTTTTCGCAGTAGACGTGTTTGCCCGCCCGAAGCGCCTCGATCGTGACCGGCGCGTGGAGGTTGTTGTGCAGGCAGACATCGACCGCGTCCAGGTCGTCGTGCTTGAGCAACTCACGGAAGTCGGTCGTGACCGCCGGTATGCCGAACTGTTCGCACGCGCGCGCGAGCGAGCGTTCGTCCACATCACACGCGATCGCGATCTCTACCTCGTCGATCTCCGCCCACTTTTTCATGTGCGCCTGCGCGATCTGTCCCGTCCCGATTATGCCTATTCTCTTCATCTTCGCTCCTGTGGTTGTCATCTGATCGGTTTTGACCGAGCATAGCCGAAATCGACGCACCGTTCTACCAGCCGCGCGTCACCGGCTGCCGGTACCTCAGTAGCGCTGCAGCAGCGCCAGATAGTCGCGATCGAGCCGATGCCCGTGCCATTCCTCGTACGCGACGTCGCTACGCCCGGAATCGAGGATTCCGAACGAGCCGCGGAAGTTCCACAGCGCGTACCCGATCGCATTCGCGGACAGAATCCGTAGCACGTCTTCGAACCACGCGAGCATCACGTCGTGTGGTGTGCGGTTGTGGGCTCCCGCCTCACCGCAGTGCACTCCGATGCCGCTTCGGATCAGATCGACCCACGGCGCGTAGTGCGCCTCCAGTCGCGCGCGATCCCAGGCCTCGCCGTAATGGTAGCCGTCGGGCCATTTCGGCGCCGGCCACTCCATGCCGTTCACCCACGGTGCCTGATAGTGACTGATGCCCATCGGGTCGTACGCGCGGCAGCTCTGTGCGATGCCGGTGTCCGCGAGCTGTGGCGACGCGATCCGTCCGTATCCCATGCCGTCGGCAATGATCAGCCGCTCGGGGTCGACCGCGCGGATCGCCGCGACTGCGGCCCTGACGACGCGCTCGTGATCGGCCCGAGTCATCGGGTAGTGCGGCAGTCGGCCGTGTGAAGGGTCGGGTGGCTCGTTAATGAGGTCGAAGCTCAGACGGTCAGCCGGAACCCCGGCGTACCGGCGCGCGAGCAGTTCCCAGTGGTAGCAGAACGCGTCGAGCGCGTCCTGGTCCTTCCACAGATTAAACGGCTCGACCCGCTCGTCGTTGACCGAGTAGCCGGGGCCGCGGTGGAAGTTGAATGAAACGTGCACTCCGTAGCGCTCGCCCAGGTCGATCACGCGGTCGATCTTTGCGAGCATCTGCTCTCTGACGGCGTACGGGTCGTTCCCGACCGTCCAGAGCGTGTAGCACGCCGGGATACGCACGAAGTCGAAGCCCCAGTCGCTGATCCACCGGAAGTCGTCCTCGGCAAAGTCGCCGCTGCTGTTCACGGTGAACATCTCAAGCAGATTGAACCCGCGCCAACGCGGGATAGCGTTTCCTGTAGCCGTCACCGTGCCTCCATTTCGGCGCCGTCTGTCAGCGACGTCAGGCGCGCCGGACCACCGTACCCCGACCGATGGAGAGGTTCAAGTGGTGGTAGCCGAGTCGTCCCGGTTCGGCGATACTGAACCAGCAAGGGGGACTTCCGATGCATAGAGGAACTCGCGTCGTCACCGTATTCTGCCGGGCGCTTGTGCTCGGCGCAGCCCTGACCTTGTCCGCGGCATCCGCTCGGGCAGAGCGATTGGCGTGGACGGGTATCGCGATCCACGACGGACCGTTCTCCGCGGTCGTCAACCCAGCCGCGCTTGCGATCGGCAACGCGTCGGGGGTCGCGGTCGACGTCGGAGTCGCGTATCCGGTGGAAGACGCATCGTTCTACCTCAACGCCCCTGGCTTCGCGTACGTGGCGCGGGTGTCGACCGGATCGGTGGCACACCGACTCGCGAGCGCGTCCGGATTCGGTCCGGCGCTGTCGATCGGATCGGCGTGGAGCTGGAACGGCGCGGCGCTCCGCGCGGGGACGCTCGATCTGTCGGTGCTCTCGCGGCTTAGTCGGTCGATCGCAGTTGGGACGGTCGCGCGCGATGCGTTTGGCGACGAGGGAGAACTCGCGTTCGGGCTCGGCGTGAGGCCGTTCGGCGGTTCTCCCGTGTTGGGTTCCCGCCTGACGATCGCGGCCGACGCGTCGTGGAACTACTCCGACGAGTTCGCGGTGACCGGAATCTCGGCGGAGATCGAGCCGGTCGATGGCGTGCGGCTGTCGGCCGGGTACTCTCCTGTAGACGGTCGCGTCGCGATCCGGTTGGGTCTCAATACGCGACAGACCGAGGTCGGCACCGCGTACGTCTCCGGCGGCACGACGCCGCTGCGTTCATCGGTTTTTCTGGCGCTGCGGCCGCGTCGATCGATCTTCGCTGTAGCGATGCCGGTGGTCGTCGACTACGATCGGATTAGTCGACTGGCAAGCGTTCCGGCGGTAGTCCCGTTCGCGCAGTCGATGCCGCTCGTGCACGTGCTCGACGATCTGGCTCGTCTGCAGGGCGATCCCGCGGTCGAAGCGATCGTGCTGGTGAATCGCGCCGCGCCCGTCGGTTTTGCCGAACTCCTGGAGCTCCGTAGCGCGCTTGACGCGTTCCGCGCGGCCGGGAAGCGGGTCTATTACTACTACGACTCGATATCGCGACTCGACTACGCGCTCGCCGCCGCGACCGGGGACGCGATCCTGCTTCACCCGCTCGGCAGCGTTGACGTGCGCGGCTACGCGTACCAGGGGCTCTACTTCGGTGGACTACTCGAGCGCTACGGTCTGCGCTTCTACAGCTACCCCAGCCACGAGTTCAAGACCGCGAACGCGCCGCTGTCCGACCGCGAGATGCCCGACGCCGAGCGCGAGATGCTCACGGCCGTGGGAGAGAGCCTCTACGGCACGTACCTCGGCCTGGTCGACCGTCGATCGGATCGCCTGGCCGACGAGTCGTCGCGTATCGCGGCCGATGGACCGTACCTGGTCGCCTCCGACGCGCTCGCGGCCGGCGTCGTCGATGCGCTCGCGTACCCGGATGAGATCTGGGAGGTAGTCGCCGACGCGCATCCCGGAACCCGACGCGTAGCACCGCCGTCGGTGGTCGACATGGTCTATGACTGGACGCCGCCGCAGCGCTCACGCGTTGTGCTGATCTACGCGACCGGGATGATCGTGACCGGGGACGGCGTGCGCGGCCGGATGATCGGGTCGGATACGATGGCACGCGCGATCCGCGACGCGCGCGAAGACCCGTTCGTCCGCGGCATTGTGCTGCGGATCGATTCCGGCGGAGGTTCGGGTATCGCCTCCGACACGATCGCGCGTGAGGTCGCGCGGACGGTCGAATCGGGCAAACCGGTCGTCGTGTCGATGGGATCGACCGCCGCGTCGGGCGGGTACTACATAGCGGCTCCTGCGACGCACATCGTCGCGTCGCCCGCGACGATCACCGGATCGATCGGCGTTGTCGGCGGGTTCCTGACCGTCGACGGACTCATCGACCGGTTGGAGATCGGCTCTGCGACGATCCGCACGACGCCCCGCGCCGACTTTCCATCCGCGTTCAGGCCACCGACCCCCGCTGAGGAGGCTGCACTGAACGCGACGATCGCGGCGACCTACGACCGGTTCGTCGCGGTCGTGGCCAGTTCCCGCGGTATGTCGACGGAGGACGTTCACGCGGTCGCGCGGGGAAGAGTCTGGACGGGCGCCCAAGCGCTCGAGCACGGGTTGGTCGACTCGCTTGGCGGATTCGCCGAGAGCTTCGCCGTGATGCGAGAGCTGCTGTCAACACCCAGTCTGGAGATCGTAGAGGTGTTGCCCGGACCGAGTCCCGTTTCGATCGTGTCTGAGCTCGCCGCTCTGGTCTTCCCCGAGCTCTCTCTGGTAGACGCGCTGATCGGAAACGAGCTTGCCGATGCGCACGCGATGCTCACTCTGTTTACGCGCCACCGCGGTGAGCCACTCTACCTGCTGCCGTACCGGGGGTGGTGACGATCGGCCGCGCTGAGTCGACGATTCCGGCGGGGCGCGGCCGGAATATGCGAAATTGATTGCTCTGGTACGCAACTGCGCGCGGAATTCTGCGATATTGATGACGATGGTACAATAGTGGTCGTTTACAGATGCCCGGAGTGCCCCAATACTGATCGCGGGCTTGAGCCCGACTATTCTTCAAGGGAGGCATTCGATGAAAAGAGCGATGCTCTTCATGGCATTGATCGTCGCGGTCGCGATGATCCTGCCGGCGGCCGGATCTCAGCAGCAGGCTGCGACCGCACCGCGCCGGATCAGCGTGTACGACGGACTGTGGGAAAACATTGCGACGCTCGTAAGCGACCTGAACGGCACCCCGCTGTACCAGGAAGTCACGCGACGCACCGGTATAGAGGTCGAGTGGGTCCATCCACCGGCAGGTGGCGATCAGGAGTTCTTCAACCTGATGATCGCGGCCGACGATCTGCCCGACGCGATCTACCGCGGGTGGACCGGATACCCGGGCGGACCGCAGAAGGCGCTCGACGACGGCGTGCTGATTCCGCTCAACGACGTGATCGCGCGCAGCGCTCCGAACTTCAACGCGTTGATGGCCGCGAACCCCGACTGGGACCGTGGTGCACGCACCGACGCCGGAACGCAGTACATGTTCCCGTTCATCCGCGGCCACGGCAGCCTGCTGGTCTTCTTTGGCCCTGCATTGCGCGCCGACTGGATGAGAGAACTGAACCTGGAAGTTCCGGAGACGATCGACGACTGGGAAAAGGTCCTGACCGCTCTGAAGCAGAAGACCGGTGGGCAGGGGCCGCTGACGATGACGTCGTTCCAGAGCGGTGGTCGCCAGGTGAAGACCGGACCCGCGTGGGTCAGCGCGTTCGGAATCCGGATGGACTTCTACCGTGATAACGGCGTCGTGAAGTTCGGACAGTACGAGCCTGCGTACCGCGACTTCCTGGAAGTGTTCCGCCGCTGGTATGCGAACGGGCTGATCGATCCTGAGTTCATCACGAACGACCTTGGCACGTTCAACGCGAAGGTGCTCAACGACCGCGCCGGCGCGTTCCTGGGTTACTCGGGAAGCAATATCGGCGTCTTCCTGGACGCGAAGCGCGACGACCCCGCCTTCGACATCGTCGCGGCACCGTATCCTGTTCTGCAGCGTGGCCAGACCCCGTTCAGCGGACAGCGCGACTTCCCGCTGCCGGGCCAGGGCCTTGGGATCACCAGCGCCGCACGGAATCCCGCTCTGGTCGCGGAGTGGGCCGACTTTGCGTACGGACCCGAGGGCCACATGCTCTTCAACTTCGGTATCGAAGGCGAGAGCTACAACATGGTCGACGGCTTCCCGCAGTACTCCGACATCATCTTGAACAACGCCGACTGGGGCGTCGCACCGGCGCTCGGCATGTACACGCGTGCGGTCTACAGCGGTCCGATCGTTCAGGATGAGCGCTACATCGTTCAGTACCTTGGACGCGACCAGCAGCGCGACGCGCTCGACAAGTGGTTCCGGACCGACGCTGAGAACAACATCATGCCGCCGGTCACGCCTACTCCGCAGGAGAGCCAGCGACTGTCTGCGATCATGACCGAGGTGAACACGTACGCGGACGAGATGTTCGTGCGATTCATCGTCGGCGACGAGCCGCTGTCGAACTTCGACCAGTACCGCGCGCAGTTGCGGCGGATGGGAATCGAAGAGGCGATCGCGATCCGTCAGGCCGCGCTCGACCGATTCAACGCTCGATAGTTTTCGCCGATAGTCGATTATGTCTGATGCCGGGACGGGCTCCCCGTCCCGGCTTTGTTCACCGGAACAGACTGAGCAGGAGGAGGTCAGATGGCCGACATCACGACGAGCGTACCAGCAGCGCTCACCAGAAGCGGACGGGTTCGAGTCAACCTCCGGAAGGACTTCATCAGGAACAAGTATATCTACCTGATGGCCCTTCCGGTTGTTGTCTTCTACGTGCTCTTTCACTACATCCCGATGTACGGCGCGATCATCTCGTTCAAGCAGTTCAGTCCCGCGCAGGGGATCATGGGCAGCCCCTGGGTTGGATTTCAGCACTTCACCGACTTCTTCCAGTCGTTTTACTTCTGGCGGGTGTTGCGCAACACCGTCGTGATCAGCCTCTCGAATCTGGTGTGGGGGTTCCCGGCCCCGATAATCCTGGCGCTCCTGCTGAACGAGGTGCGAAGCTCCACGTTCAAGCGCACCGTCCAGAGCCTCACCTACATCCCGTACTTCATTTCGGTCGTCGTCATCGCCGGGATGATCATCGACTTCACGCAGACCCGGGGCGTCATCAACGACGTCGTCGCTTCGTTCGGCGGTCAGCGCGTGAACATGCTCCAGCGGCCCGGCCACTTCGTCCCGCTCTACGTGATATCGGAGATCTGGCAGCAGGTCGGGTGGGGGACGATCATCTATCTTGCGGCGCTCACGTCGATCGATCCCGGGCTCTATGAGGCGGCAACGATCGACGGTGCGAACCGCGTGCACAAGCTGTGGCACATCACGCTGCCGTCGATCGCGCCGACGATCATCATCCTGCTGATTCTCCGGATGGGTAACCTGATGACCGTTGGCTACGAGAAGATCATCCTGTTGTACAACCCGGGGATCTATGAGACCGCCGACGTGATCAGCACCTTCGTCTACCGCCGCGGGCTCATCGATCTGGCGTGGAGCTACAGTACCGCGGTCGGGCTGTTCAACTCGGTCGCGAACTTCACGTTCCTGCTGACCGCAAACTGGATTTCGACGCGCATGAAGCAGACGTCGCTGTTCTAGGAGGGGCGCATGAAGTACAAGGCAACTATAGCTGGAACCACGTTCGACGTCGTCAACCATGCGCTGCTGGTGTTCGTGACGCTGCTCACGGTGTATCCGTTGATCCACATCGCGGCCGCGTCGTTCTCCAACGGGTTCCGGCTGATGGCGCATCAGGGGCTGATCTTCTGGCCGCAGGGCTTCGACCTTGCCGCGTACCGTGCGGTGTTCCGTAACCGCAACATCTGGACCGGGTACCGGAACACGCTGTTTATGGTCGGCGTGGGCACCGCGCTGAACGTGATCCTCACCGCGATGGGAGCCTACGTCGCGTCGCGCAAGAACGTCTTCTGGCAGAAGCCGTTCATGTTCATGATCATCTTCACGATGTTTTTCCAGGGCGGGATGATTCCGCTGTTCCTGCAGGTTCGCGCGCTCGGGCTCTACAACTCGCTCTGGTCGCTGATCCTGACCTTCGCGATCAGCGCGTTCAATCTGATCATCATGCGCACCTACTTTCAGGGGATCCCCGACAGCCTGGAAGAGTCGGCCAAGATGGACGGCGCGAACGACTTCGTGGTGCTGTTTCGCATCATCATGCCGGTGGCAAAGCCTGTCGTCGCGACGATGGTGCTCTTCTACGGCGTGTCGCGGTGGAACGGCTACTTCTGGGCGATGGTGTTCATCCGCAATCGCGCGCTCTATCCGCTCGCGCTCGTCCTCCGAGAGATCCTGGTGATGGGAACGGTCTCCGAGATGATGGGTGGATCGGTGACCGCGACCGACTCTGAGCAGATCGCCGACAGCATCAAGTACGCGACCGCGATGGTCGCGACCGTGCCGATTCTCTGCGTCTATCCGTTCCTGCAGAAGTACTTCGTGAAGGGCGTGATGATCGGATCGCTGAAGGGATGATGCTCCAATAGGGGTAGTTCGCCGCCGGGTGCGCGGCCGTGGTATAATGAGCGATGTGAAGCGTGAGCGCACTCCGCACGGAGCGGTGTTCTACCGCTGGCTGATCTCCTACGTCGTGGTTCTGCTGGTCCCGATCACGGTTGGCATCGTGATCTACTTCCAGGCCAACAGACTCGTGACGTACGAGTCTCACCGGGCGAACGAACTGGTGATCGCCGAGGTGGGCAGAACCATCGACGGCGTGCTCGAAGACGCCGAACGACTGTCGTGGCAGGTCTCAGAGGCTCCCCGGACGATCACCGCGGCGAA
>RECL01000419.1 GCA_007694025.1 Spirochaetaceae bacterium | reverse complement strand
CGCGTTCGAGTTCGACTCATACCGCGTGATCGACGGCGCATCGTCAGGCGATGAATCGGGCGACGCCGACCGAGACGACGGCAGGTGGGCGCGACAGCTGCGCTACCACAGTGGCGTGTTCACCGGGAGCGAAGGAGACGCCGGCGATGCGACCGTCGATGACCTGATCGCGCTCGCAGACCCAGGCTTCGGGGCGAATCGTGAACGCGCAGTCGCTTCGGTTCGTTCCGTACTCGAAGCCGCGGTTGACCGGGCCGACAACAGGATCGAGCTCTGGAATCTGGCGCTGCTGTCGAGCGCCGCGGTCGTCTATGTTCCGCGCAACCTGGCTATGGTCGGGGCGGTGCTTGTAGAGGTCAGCGCTGACGCCGATGAGGCAATCGTCGCACCTCAGGTTGTGGTCATCCTTGAGGAAGGGGCTCAGGCTGACGTCGTCGTCAGGTACCGGTCGGGAGAAGACGGGGAACTTCTGGTAGCGGGCGCGGAGCAACTGAGCGTCGGCGCGAACGCGCGACTGAAGCTCGCCGTCCTTCAGCGTCTGAACGACGAGTCGCTGTATTTCCACCATGGACACGCAGAGATCGGGCGCGACGCGGTACTCCACCGCACCGAGGCTTCGCTCGGCTCCGACTTCGTCAAGACGCGGTTCACGAGCGATATCACGGGTCCCGGCGCCGATGTCGATCTGAACGGGGTCTACTTCGCGCTTGGCGAACAGCACATGGACCTGCGCACGGTCCAGAACCATCGCGCTGCGCGCGCGACCAGTCGGGCGTACTACCGGGGTGCGGTTCGAGACGAGTCTCACTCGATCTACCAGGGTCTGATCAGCGTCGCCCCGGGGGCACCGGGAACCGATGCCTATCTGACCAACAAGAACCTGATCCTCTCCGAAGCCGCGCGGGCCGACTCGATCCCGTCGCTGAACATCAGGACCGACGATGTGCGGTGCAGTCACGGATCCACGACCGGCAGGCTCGATCCGGCTCAGGTGTTCTACCTGCAGAGCCGCGGGTACAGTCGCAACGAGGCGCGACGGCTTCTGGTGCAGGGGCATTTTGAAGACCTGATCGCTCAGACGAATGAATCGCTCCACGACGAAATCCGGGAGCTGATCGCCCGGCGAATCGACGGTTGATACGGCTACATGGCTAAATGGGTGAAGGTCTGTAACATAGCCGACTTCTCGCGGAGCTACCTCTTCCGGCATAAGCGCAAAGAGTACGCGCTGTTCAAGCTCGATGACGGAGTGTTCTGCCTTGATAACGTGTGCTCGCACGAGTATTCGCCACTCGCGGAGGGGATGGTGCTCGACGGTGACGTCTATTGCCCGAAGCACGGATCGCGTTTCGACATAAAGACAGGTTCGGTCAAGGACTACCCGGCGACCCGCCCTGTGAAGACCTTCGAGGTCAGCGTCGACGACGCGGGCGACGTGTCGATCAAGATCTGATCGGCGCGCCGTCGGGACGCGCACCACGGTTGAGCGGGTGGGCTACTCGCGGGTCGCGAACACGCCGATCCACTCGTCGTTGGGCTGCGGCGGGTCTCCCCACAGGTTTGCGTATCGTGCGTGCAATCGAAAACCGCTGGTGGTGATCACAGCGTCGATCTCGGGCGCGGTATAGTGGCGCCACCACACGTTGAACTCCCGATACGATCCATCACGGTCGATCACGATGTAGCGGTTGACGCTCGCAGAGGCGTCGCGGTAGTGGTGCACCCGTTCGAGCACCAGGTGCGGCGTTCCGCTCCAGAATCCCTTGCCGTTGCTGACGTACCAGTCCGGACCGCCGCGCATCCGCTTGACGTAGCGGTCGGTGAACACGTCGAACACGAAGAGGCCTCCGGGTGCCAGGGCCGAGCGAACCCTGCGAAGCAGCTCGGCTCGCTCGGACTCGCTGACCGTCCCGAACTCGCCGTAGATGAGCGTGATCACGTCGTAGGGTCCGTCGAACGGCGCCGACAGCATGTCGTCGACGCGGTAGTCGATCGCGACGCCCTGACGCCGCGCCTGGTCTCGGGCGTAGTCGATCGACCGGTCCGCCTGGTCGATGCCGGTCACCGCGAAGCCGCGCATCGCGAACTGCTCGGCGTAGAGGCCCGGCCCGCACCCGAGGTCGAGCAGTCGCGGTGACTCCCGGTCGAGGATTCCGAGCGTTGTTGCTTCGGCAATGATGCTTTCCACCGTGCCGGATATCTGCGCGGGTTTGCGCGACGCGTCGTCGATGTGCGGGTCAAGGTGCGCGTCGAGCACGTGACCCGACACGTAGGGGTCGGTCCAGAAGTTGTGCGCAGTCGTCGCGTAGAGTGGTGGTCGCGCCGACAGGCGATCGATTGCGTCCATCCGAAGCCGACCTCTGGCGATCAGCTTGCCGTCCGGTTTATTCCGCCTTCTCATCGTGCCCGGAGTATAGTACCTTTGCGCGCACGATGACACCGCTCGACCCTGCCGACATCGTGGCCGCGGCTCGAACCATTCGCGAGGGTGGGCTCGTCGTGTTTCCGACCGAGACCGTTTACGGGCTGGGGGTCGATGCAACGAACGCGCAGGCGGCCCGACGCGTGTTCGAGGTGAAAGGCAGGCCACCCGACAATCCCCTCATCGTGCACATCGCGTCGACCGATCGGTTGCGCTCGGTCGCGCAGCCCGGCGCGTCATGCGACCTTGCAGAACATCTGCTTCGGCGGTTCGCCCCGGGCCCGATCACGGTCGTGGTACCGAAGGCGGCGTGTATCCCTGGCGTGGTCACTGCAGGTCTGGATACCGTGGCCGTGCGCGTGCCTCGCCACCCGGTCGCGCGGCGCTTGATCGAAGAAGCCGACGTACCGATCGCGGCTCCGAGCGCAAACCGATCGGGTGAGCCGAGCCCGACGACCATCGCGATGGCCCGCCATAGCCTCGGCGATCGCGCCGACCGCTACCTCGATGGAGGCCCGTGCGACATCGGAATCGAATCGACCGTCGTCTCGGTTGCTGGAAACGTGGTGACGATACTCCGGCCCGGGGCGATCTCCGCCGCGGACATAGAGCGCGAAACGCCTGGAATAACGGCTGCGCGATCGGCTGATCTATCGGACTCTTCGACCGGTTCGCCCGGGCTGCGGCACCGGCACTATCAGCCTCGTGCCCGGGTAGTCGAAGTGACCGATGGTGACCGGTCGATTCTGGAATCCGTCGCGACAGTTCTCCACCAGCGGAACGTCGCGCTGTCGATCGTGGACGACGCGCGCGATCCGCTCTCTGCGGTACGCGCGATCATCCCCGACGCGCGGGTGAGGGAGTACCGCGATGCGGCCGAGTGCGCACGGCATCTCTACCGCTGGTTCACCGAACTCGACAGCGAGGGTGCCGACACGATTCTGGTTCGAAGGCCGGAGTCAGTCGGTATCGGTGAGGCGCTGCGGGACCGGCTCTGCAGGGCCAGTGGCGGAACGACCCTTGCAGATTGGCTACGCTCGATCCCGGAGCCGCTGGAGTAGCAGCATCGCGACCGCCGCGCGTTCGTTGCGCGTGAGCGACGACTCGAGCGAATCGATCGCAGCGCGTATCCGCTGCGACGAACCACCCGTGCCCTCGTAGAGCTCGCGCGCCTTCGCGACCTGGAACGTGTTGATACAGTAGACCGATTCACCGCCGGTGAGGTCGATCTGCGCAGCGAGCGGCGTCATTGCTGGAAGCTCTGGCCGCAGCCACAGCTCTTGCTCGCCTTCGGGTTGATGAACCTGAAACCCGCCTCGACCAGGTCGTCGGAGTAGTCGATCCTCATTCCGTCGACAAAACCCCGGCTCTGCTGGTCGGTCACAACGCGCAGTTCGCCGTCGTCGAAGACCGATACGTCGAACGGACTCGACGTGTCGTCGATGACCGCCTGGTAGATCATCCCGGAGCATCCGCCCTGTTCGACCCAGATCCGGAGGAAGTTCGACTGTGAACCGCGCAGCTTGAGCAGTTCGGTCCGCGCGATCGGCGTAATATCGAGCCGTTCGGTGCCGGTCTCAGCCGGCGGTGCGCTTGGCATCTCACTCATGCGCTAATGCTAACTAAAACGCTATGATAGGACAAGCCTTGCCGAGCGCGCCACCGACGACGCGGTCAATCGCGAGGCGTTCGGCATCGCTGTACCCCACCAGGCCGTCGCGGCGAACGAACGGGTGAGCCAGAATCGGTGCGTCGCCGCGGGCCCTGTCGATCCGATTGTAGAATGGCTCGGCCATCCTGAACGGTCCGTACGACACCGCTTCGATCGACTGCGGATCGACTTCCGCGAAGACCGCATCTATCATCTGGGGATACGCTGTATCCCAGCCGGGGACGATCAGCACCGGATCGATCGCGATGCGTACGCGCCAGCCCGCTTCGACGGCACGCCTGACCGCGCGCAGGCGTGCCGCAAAGGGAGCGCAGCCGCGCTCGACGCGTTGCGCGATCTGCGGGGGGCTCATCGTCCACGCGAGTACGACATTCGGCCTGGCGTGGTGCGCGCTGAGAAACGCTTCGGCGTCGCTCTTGGTCCGCAGCTCTACCGTGACCGCAGGGCTCGTATCGGCAAAAGCGACCCACTGTGACGCAATCGGGGCTACCGTCTCAACCGCGATGACGTCGGAGAGGTACGACACGCTGAGCCAGAACGCGCCTGAGGACGCCTGGCGGCGCGCGGCGTCGACAAAGTCGTCGCTGTTGACGAACACCAGAAGATGCGCGCTCGGGTGCATGCCCTGCAGGAAGCAGTAGTCGCAGTCAAAGACGCAGTTACGGATCTGGTCGTTGTAGTAGAGCTCGCGACGTTCTTCGCCGCTGACGTGGCCGGGCGCCCGGTAGAGCAGCGGTGGATCTGCGTGCGCAAGGATCAGCGCTGGCTTCAGTTTCTGAGCTCGAATCGGCTGCCCGCGGCGGTAGAAGATTTCGCCGTAGTGCGTGATCGCCACGATCCGTGCCGCCGGGAACCGGGCGGCAATCGCACGGGTCATCGGCTGATCGGCAACACGGTCTTCGATGTAGAGCGTGTCAAACCGATGCACGTCCGAACTCCGTAATCTCCTGCTCAAGCCGCTCTATCCACCGCTTTGCTTCCTGCTTCGATAGAGTCGACGGTGCGTGTTGGGAGGTGTCGGCCGGTAGAGCCGCGCGCACGAGTGCGAGTGGAACCTCCCCCGCGCGTATCGCCGCGTGCCGGGCGATCGACGCCAGGCGCAGCCGTTGGGTGCGGGTCAGTCGCCACCGTTCGGCAATGCGCTCTGCGTGGTCGACCGCGGCCGCCACGGTCGGGCTCGAGCACGCAAGGATCCGATCGATCAGAGCCGTCAGCGAATCGGCGACCTGTACAACCGCCCCGGCGAGCGCGGCGATTTGCTCTTCGGTATCGGTAGGTCCGACGATCGCTGCAACGCGCTCGGGGCTGCCGAGCGTGAGCGACACGGCGGTACTCCACGCCGGAACCGATTCCGTGATAGTCGCCGGGTCGAGCCGATGGTCGAACAGCACGTCGGGGATCCACGCGTCGCCGCCGGCGATCGCCCGGTAGACGAGCGCCGGCTTCCCTCCGGCGGGCACATCGGCGCGGGTGCACGCTCCCGCGATCACGACCACGTCGGGGCGCAGGCGCTCGATCGTCTGCGCCGCCTCGGCAGCCGCGGCGGCGACTCGCCGGGAGAGCGTGACGAACTCGTCGTGCCGGTCCGCGGGTATGGTGGTGTCCGCCCCAGATGCTACACATCCGCGGATCGCCTGGGCGATCGGGGCGGTCTGCGCCAGGAAGAGCCGCGTCATGGGATCGGCGACGCAAGCAGCGCGGGGTCGTCGCCCGAATCGATCGAGTCGATCGCTACGTCGACGAACCGGTTCGCGTGCCAGTCGCCTGACAAACCGTCGACCCGGACCGGTACGTAGTGCTGCCCGAGACCGGTCAGCCGTACGCGGTCCTGAACGCCGTCGACCCGCTCAACGAGCAGCCGCTGCCGCAATCCGACGAGCGATGAACGGTACGAGCGCTTTGCGCGATCGGCGTGCTGTCTGACGCGCGCGCTTCGCTCGGTAGCGACGCTCGCCGGCAGGTGGCCGGGCATGCGTTCGGCACGCGTCCCGCGCCGGACCGAGTAGATGAAGGTATGAACGTGTCCGAAGCACAGCCGGTCGATCGCGTCGAGCGTCATCTGAAAGTCCGCATCCGTCTCTCCCGGGAAGCCGACGATGATGTCGGTAGTCAGGTTGAACAGCGGGTCTATCGCGCGCAGCGACTGCGCGGCCCGCACGTATTCGTCAAAGGTGTACTGCCGCCTCATCGCGAGCAGCACGCGGTCAGAGCCCGACTGCAGACAGAGGTGCAGGTGTGGAGCGAGCTTCGGGTCGGAGAAGAGCGCGAAAAAGCGATCGGTCAGTCGGTCGGGTTCGAGCGAGCTGATGCGCACGCGAAAGTCGCCCGGAACAGCGAGTACGCGCTCTACGAGCCCGGTGAAGTCGACTCCCGCGGCCGCATAGCGGCTCATGTTCACACCGGTGAGAACGACTTCGCGCGCGCCTGTGTCGACGGCGGCTGCGACCGACGACTCGACGGCGTCTACGGGTCGACTCTGCGCGCGCCCGCGAACCGCCGGTATGATGCAGAACGTACAGAAGTTGTCGCAGCCGTCCTGCACCTTGATCGTCGTTCGCGTGTGGAAGAGCTGATCGGGTGTGTCAAAGTCGAAGACGCTCCCGTGCGGGCGGGCGACTTCGCCGCGGAAATGCGCGTCGACGAGTTCGAAGACCGCGTGCTTGTCTTCGTTCGCGACGACGATGGTCCGGCCGTCGGATTCGAGCTCATCGCGGTGGCTGTCGACGTAGCACCCGGTCACCACGACGATCGCGTGCGACGGCGCGGTCCGAAGCGCTCGGCCGGCCAGGTTGCGGCTCTTGCGGTCGGCCCGATTCGTCACTGTGCACGTATTCAGCACGTACGCGTCGGCGCTGTCGTTGAAGTCAACGATCCGGTAGCCGGCGCGGCTGAACGCGGTCGCTATGCTGTCGGTCTCATGCTGGTTGAGCTTACATCCGAGCGTCGCGAACGCAACGCGGCGCGAGTGGTGGTCACCGCCGGCGTGTGGGAGTGTCGTCGGCAGATCAGCCTCCAACTGCAGCTCCCACCATTGCGTCGAGTGCGCAGCGAAACGCAGCGTGGTCCCGCCGCGCCAGGTCGCTCGTCGCGCTGAGCGTGTCCGGCTCGACCCCGACAAAAGAACCTTCCATCGACAGCGCGGTCGCAGAGTCGATACGGACCGTGACGAACCGGCCGACGAGCGACTCGTCTTCGGACGCGAACCGTACGATGAGCCTGCCTTCGGTCTTCGCGCTCAGATAGCCTTCCTTTCGGTCGGGTCTTTCGACGAGTACCGTCACCTCGCGTCCGACCAGCGCGCGGTTGTACGCGTGCGATGTCGCCATCATCTCCTGGCCGAGTTCGTGCAGCCGCCACCGCTTCTGATCCTGCGGCACGTCGTCTTCCCAGCGCGCGCTCGCCGCTCCTGGACGCGGCGAGTACATCGCGATGTACGCCATGTTGTACGCGAACTCTCTCATCGCGGCGCGCGTCTGTTCGAACTGCTCGGACGTTTCGCCGCTGAACCCGACGATGATGTCGGTGAAGAGCGTCGCTTCGGGTATCGTCGAGCGTATCTTGTCGACGACGCGCCGGTACTGCGAGACCCGGTAGTTGCGGTTCATGCGGATCAGCACCTTGTCGTCGCCCGACTGAATCGGCAGGTGAAGCTGCTTCGCGAGTACGCGATGCCGTGCGATCGTGTCGATGACGGTGTCGGTCATGTCGCGCGGATGCGGTGAGGTGAAGTAGGTCCAGAAGCGGCGGTCGGTCTCCGTGCCGATCGACCCGATCGCATCAAGGAGATCGGCGAAGCTGCGTTCGGTCGCCCCCGAGCTCTGCCGGTCCAGTCCGTACGAGTTCACGTTCTGCCCGAGCAGCGTTATTGACCGGTAGCCGGAGTCGACCAGACGGCGCACCTCGGCAAGGATTTCGTCGCTCGGGCGCGACACCTCGCGGCCGCGAGTGTAGGGGACCGCGCAGAAGGTGCAGAACTTGTCGCATCCATTCTGGATCGGCACGAACGCGTCGAATCGGGACGAGTAGGCAGGGTCGATCTTCCAGTACTCCCGGTCGGCATCATCGCGGCCGGAATCGATTTCAGCAGCGCGCAGCGATCCGGGCGTCACCAGCCCGTAGTCACGGAGCATGTCGGGAAGCTGCGGCAGTTCGTTGATCGTGAACAGCAGATCGAACCGATCCATCAGCTTTTCGCGGTCCGCGGGCAGGATGCAGCCCGACGCAAACGTCATGACCGAGCGCGACTTCTTCCACTCGCTCCATTTGTGGATGCGGCTGTAGACCTTGTCGATCGCCTTTTGCCGCACCGAACACGCGACGACTCCGAGCAGGTCGGCCTCCTCCTCGACGTCGGTGCGCTCGTAGCCGACTCGTTCCAGAACCGACCGGATCCGCTCGGAGTCCGACTGGTTCATCTGGCATCCGAGCGCGACGATGTGGTACTTCATCAGAAATAGACCTCCGCGAACAGCTGCTCCGGCGGGACGCCGTGACGCTTGAGGATGTCGAACGCCTCGTAAATCATGTCACAGTTTCCGCACAGGTAACAGAGGGTTTCAGGGGCGACAGGGTGCGCTTTCAGATAGTCGGTGACCCGTCCGGCGAACAGACCCTCCCGCGCGTTGACGGCTTCCCGCGACACGCAGGTCGTAACTCGAGCCGGATCGTAGGCCGAGTACTCGTAGCGCTCGTCGAGCGTGCGTACGCCGTGAAGGAGCGTGTAGTCGATCTGCGGGTAGCTGCCGGCGAAGCAGTGGAACGGCGAGATGCCCGTTCCGGTCGACACGAACAGGAATCGTCGTGTGGTTCGCGCGGGATCGTCGATCAGGAAGAACCCGAACGGACCGTCGACTTCCAGACGCGCGCCGGGTTCCATCCGGGCAAGCGCCCGCGATACGTGGCCGCCTTCAACGAGCTTGACGAGGATCTCCAGGTAATCGGCGTCGACGGGCGAGTAGATCGAGTACTCGCGCATGTTGATGTCTCCGGCGACGCCGACGCTTACGTACTGCCCGGGTTCGAACTCCATTCCCGCTCGGTCGAACCGAACGACGAAGGTCGACTCGGTGAGAGAACGAACCGACTCGACCCGGCGCGTGGTGTTGGTCATCGTCTGCATGGCTCTTCGTAGTATATGATAAGCACAGTGAAGAATACACCCGCGATTCCGGTGTACCTTCCCTGTCTCTATTGCTACTATCACCACAGGAGACGTGATGCCCGAACGAGCGCAGAAGCCGGCAGCCAGAGTGAACCCGAAGCCCGAATGGATCCGGGTTCAGCTCAACACGAACGCGAACTACAAGTACCTGAAGGGTCTGGTCCGAAACGCCAGCCTGACGACCGTCTGCGAAGAGGCCAAGTGCCCGAACATCCACGAGTGCTGGGGTGAGCATCGCACCGCGACCTTCATGATCCTGGGCGACACGTGCACGCGGCGGTGTCGGTTCTGCGCGGTCAAGACGGGCCTTCCCCGGGTACTCGATCGCGATGAGCCCGCGCGGGTCGCGCAGAGCGTTGCCGAGATGGAGCTTGCGCACGTCGTGATCACGATGGTCAACCGCGACGAACTCGCCGATGGAGGTGCGTCGGTGATGGCCGATACCGTTCGCGCGATTCACGACGCGGCACCGCAGACGACCGTGGAGGTGCTGTCGTCCGACCTGATGGGCGACGAGCAGAGCATCCGGATCGTGTGCGAAAGCCGGCCGGAGATTATGAGCCACAACATCGAGACCGTCCGCCGGTTGACGCCGAGCGTTCGCTCCCGATCGACCTACGACAGGTCGCTGCGATTCCTTCGAATCGCAAAGGAGACCGACCCCGAGTCGGTCACGAAGTCGAGCATGATGCTCGGACTCGGGGAGACCGCCGATGAGGTCCACGACGCGATGGATGACCTCCTTGCCAACAGCGTGTCGATCTTGAACCTTGGGCAGTACCTGCAGCCGACGCGTAACCACCTGCCGGTCGCCCGGTACTGGACGCCCGACGAGTTTGCCGATCTCAAAGACGTTGCGCTCGCGAAGGGATTCCGCCACTGCGCGGCCGGTCCGCTCGTCCGATCGTCGTACCACGCCGGTGAGCAGTACGAGACGTACCGCAGGCAGGTCCATCCTCTCTACCGAGAACCGTGACACGGCGAGCCCGCGCGGGTACAATGCTGCAATTCGTAGAGAGGGGTATCCATGCAGGAACTGCACATCTATCGTCGGCGGATTCGCCAGTTCATCGATCGCGTTCAC
>RECL01000070.1 GCA_007694025.1 Spirochaetaceae bacterium | reverse complement strand
CCCCGCCGGGTACTACTCCGATCAGCTGGCGATCGTGCTGCGCGCGAAGTAGACGTGCGGCGGTTTCTGGTTCTTCTGATGATAGGCGCCTGCGCGGTTACCGCGCAGGCGTTTCGGTTCGAGCCGATCTCGCAGGACTTCGCGCCGAGCGGCGCCGGAGCCAGCCACGTGTTCCGCGTGACCAACACGATGACCGAGCGGATCGCCGTGCGTGTGTCGGTACGGCCCCGCCGGATCGAGCGCGACGGAGTAGAAGTGCAGGGACCCGAGTCCGACCAGTTTCTGGTCTATCCGCGGCAGATGCTACTCGCGCCCGGTGAGGCGCGAAGCGTCCGCGTCCGGTGGGAGGGACCCGCGGCCCCTTCGAGCGAACAGGCGTTCCGGATCATCGCCGAGCAGCTACCGGTCGACTTCGGCGGCGAACAGCCCGCGCAGGGCGCCGGTATTCGCCTCACCTACCGGTACGAAGGCGCGCTCTACGTCGTACCGCCCGGAGCGGCGCCCGATCTGAGTCTGACCGCCGCGCGGGTGGTCGAACGAGACGGAGAGCGCGTGCTCGTGCTCGAAGTCTCCAACGCGGGTACCCGCCGGACGCTGCTCCACCAGGCATCCGTCACGGTCAGGGCGCCGACCGGAGAAATAGCTATCGGTCCCGACCAGCTCCCCGGCATGGCAGGGGAGAACATGCTCGCCGGATCGGTTCGCGAGTTCACCGTACCCGCCCCCGCCGGGCTTCCAACCGGACCACTGGACGCGACGCTGGATTATACGGCACGCTTCTAGCCGAATGAGGACGTCACGTCCGGCCGCCCCGCTTATTGTCATCGTGTGCGCGCTCGTCGCCGGAACCGTCTTCGCCCAGACCGAGCCCGTTGAGCAGACCACTATTCCTGTGCCGCTCGTCGTCAACGGCCGCCGCGTCGGAGAGATCCCGATCCTGATAGTCGAGGCCGACTTCACCGAGCGCGTGTCGATCGTTCCGGTCGCACTCGTCGGCTTGCTTCCCGAACTCGCTCCCGACACCGCCGCACAGCCGCTCCTGGCGTCGACCGACTGGACCGCGCTCGACGCGTTCGACGCGGCGGGCCTGTCTGTCGCGTTTGATCCGGAAGAGATTCTTGTCCGCGTGAGGGTCCCCGCCCAGGCGCTTCGACCCGTCGAACTGCCGCTCTCCGGCAGGACGGCCCCCGTACCACGCGGCATCGAGCTGCCGCAGGCCGAGGTGAGCGCGATCGCGAATCTGGAGGGGTGGGCCCGCTACAGCTACGAGCAGAGCCGCTTCGACTACCGGGTGACGCCCGACGTCGCGCTCAACCTCTACGGTGCCGCGATAGAGGTCAAGGGAGGGCTTCGCTCCGCGGTACCGATCGGCTTCCTCGACCATGCGCGGCTCACCTGGGATCTGCCCGAACTCCATCTGAGGCTCCAGGCCGGCGACCTGAGGTACCGAACGACGCGGCTCGAGCGCGTCACGCGGATCACCGGCGTATCGTTCACGACCGACGAGTCGCTCGGGCACGCGATGGTTGGGCAAGGAGGCGTGACGCTGCCGATCATAGTGCCCGACAGGGGCACCGTGCTTGTCACGCGCAACGGATCGCAGGTCGTGCGCCGGACGCTCGATCCCGGCAACTACCTGCTCTCCGCGCTGCCGCTCGTCCAGGGAATCAATGAGATCACCGTGACGTGGCCGGGCCCCGACGGCCCGACAACCGTCGATCTGCTCATTCCGCACGATACCGAGCTCGTCCGGCCGGGCCGACTCGATGCGGGCCTTGCTGTCGGCGTCGCGAACCGCGACCTCCTTGATCCGTTGGCGACGGCGGCGGTGACCTACGGCGTCGCGCAGCCGCTCACCATCGGCGTACGCTTCGGGTCTGCGTTCCTGCGAACCGAGTTCGACGCCGGCGTCTCCGCGGTGATCGCGACGCAGGCGGGCGCGTTCAGAATCGCGAGTGACGTCGGCATCGGACCCGACGATCGGCTCGCGGTAGACGTGCCGATCGGATACCGGCTCGTCGATTCGCGCTCCGACCGGTACCGCAGCATCGGCGCGACCGCCGGGTTCGGCTACACAAAGCCCCCGGCTCCCGCCGCGCAGACGCTCAGACTCTACGCGTCGGGCTACGTCGGGTTCGCGTTCGCCGATGGGTTCTCGCTGACCCCCCGGTTGAGCTATTCGATGAGTTCGACCGGCGACGCCGATGGCGCAGAGCGCGCAACGACGCACGACGTGCGCTTCGTAACGGGGCTACGAAGATCGGTACGCGGCGGGGCGTCGCTGTCGGCGAACGTCGGCCTTGCGTACCGGGAGGAGCTGAACTTCCTGGCGAGCGTGTCGTACTCGGCGTCGTTTCCCGACATCAGGCAGAACCTGTTTCTCCAGCAGGATCTGACCGCGGGAAAGGCGAGCGTGTTCTGGAGCCGGTACGCGGGCGACCGACCGCGCGACGTCGACTGGACCGCGTCGGCTCAGATCCCCGTCGACCGGTCGGACCTGTTCACCGTCGGCGCGCAGGTCGGGTACCGCGATCCGTTCGTGCGCGGTTCGCTGTCGCACGGGCTGAGCGGCGTACTGGAAGACGACGAGTACCGCAACGCGACGTCGCTCACGGTCGCGAGCGCGCTGCTCTTCGCCGACGGCGCGTTCGCGCTGTCGACCCCGGTGACCGACTCCTTCGTGCTTGTTGCCGGAGATCCCGACTCCGCGGTTCCGGTCGGCCTGGTACGCCCGACCGGTTACCGCTCCGTCGCGCTCGGCGACCGGCCGCTGGTCTTCGGCGGCGTGCGGTCGTACTCACCGTTTCAGATCGAAGCCGAACCGCTTGAGATCGTCCTGGGCGCCGAAGAGCGCGAGCGACTCTACTACGTGCTGCCGTCGTATCGTTCGGGTACCCTCGTCCGAATCGCGATCGAGCGCAACGTCTACGTTGGGGGAGTCCTTCTGGACCGGGCCGAGCGACCGGTCGGCTTCGCGCTCGGCGCGTGGGAACGCACCGACGACCCGACCCGATCGGGCGAGTTCTTCACCGACGGAGAGGGCTACTTCGAGGTGTACAGCCTTGCCCCCGGAAGCTACCGGCTGCGCGTCGCTGCGGGGCCGGGCGCGCTGAACGGAATGTCGTACGAGTTCACGATACCCCCCGGCGCGCCAGAGTACGTCGACCTGGGCAACCTGATCCCGACCGGACCCGCGGCCCGGCCGGCCAACGGAGGACAGGAATGACAACGTCAAACGCCCGCTGCGCGGTGCTCGTGATCGCGCTCCTTGCGGTCGCGCCGGCCGCGCTTCGCGCGCAGGACGTGTTCCGTCTCTACGCACCTCCCGGAGGCGTCTACGCGAACGCCGCGCTCGAACGCGACGCGCTCGTCGAAGTCGAAATCACGATCGAGCATCAGGGCGCCGCGGTACCCGAGTGGTTCATCGCGGTCAGCCGCGGCGCGTCATCCGGGTTCGAACCGCGCACGATGGCGTCGGGCGCGAGTACGATGGAGTACCAGATCTACGGCGCTATCCCGCCGACCTCGGCAGTCATCAAGGCTCCGCCCGAGACGCTATCGGCCAACAACATCGTCACTTCTACCGACTTCGCGACCGACTCCGCGACGACGCAGTACGGGACCGTATCGCTCTGGGTCCACATCCCGAGCGGCCAGTTCGTCGCGTCGGGCGAGTACACCGATTCGGTGACGCTTCTGCTCTACACCGGCGACTACGCGACGCCGGCCACGCACGTGCTCGCCGATTCGGCGGTAGTGTCGATGGTCGGGCGGATGGCGCGGCTGCTCGACATCTACGCGGTTCGCGAGCCGGGTATCCGGACGATGGACCTGACCGCGACCGTCGCCGACCGGCTGATCGCGACGATCCACGAACGGAGCAACTCGGCTACCGGGTACACGGTCACGCTGTCGAGCGCCAATCTCACGGCCGACTCGGGGCAACCGGGGCCGTTCTTCCTGCACGGAGGAGGATCCGAGCGTCTTCCCTACTCGCTCACGTACGGCGGAGCGGCGGTCGTCGGCTGGAGCGGGGGTGCTGCGGTCGTCACCGATTCCGACGGCATCACCGCGTCGGGGTGGCTCACGCGCGAGCTACGCATCGCGTACGCGGGCAGCGACACGCTCGCAGCAGGCGACTACCAGGACGTGCTGACGGTGACGATAAGCGCGAAGTGACAGCCCGCTGAGCGATCAGCCCGACCGGGCGATCAGAACAGCAACGGCAGCGCGATGAACGTGCCGGCGGCGCTTCCGATCGTTGTGAACAGGAAGACCAGCAGCACCCGCGTGATCCGGTTGCGGTAGAACCCACGAAGCGACGTGATGTCGTCCTGAAGGTTCTCGAAGTCGATGACGCGTGGCTTGCGGAGGACCGCCTCCAGAAGACCGCTCACGAACCCGACGCCGATCGTCGGGTTCATGCTCGTGAACGGGGCGGCCAGGAAACTCACGATTATGTTGAGCGGATGCGCAAGCGCGACGATCGCGCCGATCCCGGAGAGCGTGCCGTTGACCAGGAACCAGCGCAACAGCGTCTGCATCCCGCCGTCCCATCCCGACCGGATGAACCCCCAGACGATCAACGACAGCACAAGCGCCGGAATGATCCACGGGAGTGCACGGCTTATGAACGACGGCGGCGGAACGATGGTCAGTGCGTCCAGATCGGGGTGCTCGACCCCTTCGTGGATGCGACCAAGCCAGCTGACGATCCCCGGCACGTGTCCCGCACCGACGACCATCAGCACGCGGCTGCCTTCGGCCTCGTAGCTTCGCGCGGCCAGATACTGATCGCGCTCGTCGATCAGCACCGACTTCGCCGACGGGAGGTACGCGGCAAGCTCGCCCATCATGCCTTCGAGCGCGCCCGATTCCTTGAGCGCCTCGATCTCTTCGGCCGGAACTGTCTCGTTCGACAACACCGAGCTCAGCAGCGCGGCGAGCATCTTGTTCTTGCCCCAGAACCCCGATTTCCGCCACGCGCGTCTGAGCGTCGTGTGGATCTCCCGGTCAACAAAACTCGTCGGGATACCGAGCCGCTCGGCTTCGTTGATCGCCGCAAGCATCTCTTCGCCGGGGGTTACGCCGAGCTCGGCACCCATGCGTTTCTGAAAGCTCGACAGGACCAGGTTCCCCAGGAGCAGGAATCCCTTCCGCTCCTTGATCACGCGGAAGATATCCAGACTCTCCCACGTGCGCTTCTCCACGAGCGATCGGTGCCGCGCCTGGTCGATCTCGACGCAGACCCGGTCGGGCTTCTCGTCCTCTATGGCTCGGACCACCTCGTCGACGCTGTCGCGCGACACGTGCGCGGTCCCGACGATGATGAACTCCCGCTCACCAAGAGTGAGTCGGGTGACATTCGATGCGTCGCTCATTCGCTCTTCTTCCGCGCGCCCGCGTCGATGAACCGCTTGCGCAACCCCTCTTCACCGGGATAGAGATCGCGGGGTATGCTGCCCCCGCCCATGTGAATGTGGCCGCCTCCGGATCCGATCCCTTCGAGCGCCGCCCGGATGATCACGTCGGCAGGACGGTCGATGTCTTCGCTGCGTACTGAAAGCCGGTACTCCTCGCGGTCGGGCTCGACGACGACCACAAAGTGAATCTCACGCAGCCCCAGGAAGAAATCGGCGACCAGCGCCATCGCTTCCTGCGTGCATTCCTTCGTGACCGGGACAAAACAGAAGTCGCCGGCGACGACACAGACGTTGATCGCCTCACGAAAGAGACCAAGGTCGCGCAGCGACAGGCTGTTCTTCAGCAGGCGACTCCCGAGACGCCAGTCGCCGCGAAAGAAGAGATCGTTGAAGGCGGCAAGATCGGCTTCGGAGACGCCTCGCGTCATGAAACCGGTATCCATCATCAGACCGATCAACAGCGCGGTCGCGACGGTGCCTTCGATCTCCGTACCGGTTTCGGTGAAGTAGCTGTAGACGATCGTGCAGCACGCGCCAATCGTCTCGCGAATGTCGTGGAAGGGTATCTTGGGCTGGGTCGGCGGGCTATGATGATCGATCACGCCGTAGATCTTGCCGGGGACCCCGCTGATATTGCTGTTGCCGACGAACCCGTCGACAACGATCACCTGGGCGTCGTCTTCAATCGCCATTTCGCTCGCCGCACCGATCGGTATCGACAGCACCTCGATCTCTTCGCGCAGCGACGCGCTCTGAATCGTCCCGCCGTAGCTGAGCACGACCGTAAACCGCTGCAACTGCAGCAGATGAGACAGCGCGTACGCGGCTCCCACGGCGTCGTGGTCGGGAAAGTCGTGCGCCTGGATCACAACCTGACGGTCGCGGTCCAGGCCGGCGACGAGCGCCGAGAAACTGCTCATCGAGCCCCCTGCCCCGAACGATACGACCGCAGCCGCCATCCGGCAAGTCGATGCTCCAGAAAGCCCGGCTGGAGTTCTGCGTCGGTATGCATGAACGATGCCTGCGCGGTCTGCCTGCGGCCGAGCAGCTCGAGCTGCGCTCCGACAAAGAAGTACATGCGCGCCTTCATCGTCGCGTCGCGCGCTTCGCGAAGCTGGCTCAGGACGAGCGTCTCGGTCGACGGCTGGATGTAGTACCGCACGACGTGATAGTAGAGTGAGTCGCGCGGAACGCGGCCCAGCAGATCCTGCAGATATCGCACCGCGTCGGGGTTGCGACCGTCACTCTTCATCGCCAGGGCAGCCATCAGCGCGAAGTCGAAACGCCGGGGATGCCGGTCGAACGCCCTGCGATAGTACCGTTCGGCCTCTGCGTGGCGATCAAACATGTAATAGAGCGTCGCAAGCGGTACAAATGCCGGCTCGTAGTCGGGTCGCATGCGAAGCGCGGTCTCAAAGTCGCGGATCGCCGCTTCGTACTGCTCCTCAGCGTCGAACGCAAGCGCGCGCAGCGCGAACGCAAGGAACTGGTCGGGATCGATCTCGATGGCCCTGGTGAAGTCTTCGATCGCCGCGCGGAACCGGCGCGTCTCCAGACGAACTCGACCACGGTCGATCAGGTGCCAGTAGAAATCGGGATCGAGCTCGATCGCGATCGTCAGATCCGCATCGGCAGAGTCGAGCTTGTACTGAAGAGCGCGGGCTCGCGCGCGGTCGCTGTACGCGAATGAGAAGTCGGGGGCGACCGCGATCGCGGCGGTCAACTCGGCTTCGGCCTCGGCGTGCCGCTCCTGGCGCAGATAGACGTTCCCGAGCCCGACGAGCGCAACCAGATCGCGCGAATCGCTCGCGAGCGCCGCGCGGAAGCTCGTTTCGGCGGCTCTGAGATTGCGCGCCTGTAGATGAAGCTCGCCGAGCGACGCGTGGGCGCGCGCGAAGTCGGGGTGGTCCGCAGCGATCCGCTCAAGAATCGCGCGCTGGTCGGCCGTACGCCCCTGAGTCGAACGGAGCAGACTCAGCAGGTAGAGCGCGTCGCGGTTGCTTGGGTCGTCGGCAAGGACCGTGTCGACCAGCGCCTCGGCCTCTTCGACGAGCCCGGCGATCAGATAGAGGTTCGCGAGCAACACAAGCGTCGCGGGGTCGTCGGGATCGTCCAACTCAGCCCGCCTGAACGCGGCTATAGCGGCTTCCGGATCGCCGGCCTGCACGGAGAGGCTGATCGCGTCGTACGTCTCAGGGATTGTCAGCGGAGGCGCAGGCTCGGCGTCCGCGACAGGAGCATCGGGAGCAGCCGCGTCCGGCCGGTCGGGCGGACCGACCGTAGCGCAGCCTGCGATCACGAGCAGAGAGACGGTGAGCATAATGAGGAGGCGTCGAGTCATGGCGTAGCGAAAGATACTGACGTCGGTCGCGTTGCACAAGCGAGCGGCCGCTGCTACAATCGCCGCGGATGAACGTTCGTGCCGGCAAGGCATACTTCGTAGTACCGCTTCTTTACGTCGCGATCATGTTCGGATTGCTGATGATGCAGTTCTCAGGCGGCGAGCGGATCACTCGCTCGGTCGAGGAGCTGATCCTGCAGGCTGCCCGCCGCACCGTCGGGTCCGATGAGAGCCCGTCGGTCGACACGGTCCGCCTGACGTTCAACGGTCTCGGTTTCGAGTTCTCGGACGGCGCAGGCGTGACGGTCGTCAACGGCGACAGCGCCCAGACGCTCGCGGTTATCGGGTTTCAGACGCGTGATAACGGTTTCGACGTCGAGTTCGCCGGTGGAGTCCGCCTGGTCTACGCGACGCAGACCGAGCCGAACCGCGAACTGCAGTTTCGCGTCGTCCTGCCCGCAACAGTCCGGGCCGAACGCGTGATCGTCCCGTTCTCGCTCGCCGCGGGTACCGTGTCGGAGTCGGGCTCGCCGAGCTACGCGTCGCTTCGGGTGCAGTCGCGTGAGTTCCTGCTGACTGTCCCTCCCCGCGCCTCGATCGATCTTGCGTCGAACCGGATCGTGATAGAGTCGGCCGCGCTCGGGGAATCGATCCGCTACATGGAAGCGTCGACAGCGAGTCCGGCGCAGGTGGCCGCCTGGTTCGGGGATCCGGCGCGACGGATCAGTGAGGCTGCGTACACCGCCTCGATCTCCCGCTTCACAGACGCGGCGTACCTGGGATGGTCGTCCGGCAGGCTCAACACGACGGCGCTGACGTGGAGCCGGGGCAGTGCGGGCGCCGCTTTCACGGAGGAAGCGCTCGTGGCGTACCTCGCGGAGGCGTGGGTCCGTGACGACTACGATCGTGCGTTCGCCGAAATGCGTCGCGCGCGCGACCTGCACCCGGGACGACTCGGAATGCTGTCTGCCGCCTATCTTGGCGGTGTGGAGCAATCGGTAGCCCGAACGCGAGCGCTCGACGAAGAACGCGCGGGCGTCCTCACCAGCCGTGTGACCGCGGCCGACGTGACCGTCTTCCGCGATCCGAAGCTGCTGTCGTTTGCCGCGAACCGCGGATCGGAAGGCCTGTACGCGTCGATCCTGGCGCTTGCCGCCGCGGTAGACGTACGGACGATCGACGTCGAATCGGCGGCAGGCCTGCTCCTGAACCTCATCGTACCCGAAGTGCGCGACGAACGGATCGCGCGAATAGCGGCGGACCGCGCTGAACCGATCGCTGAGCGCATCCTTGCGTCGATTTCACGTCACGGCGACTCGTTCTTCATCCAGACAGCCCCGGGACAGCTCGATCTGACGACGACGCTCATCGCCGGAGTCGCGCTCGATCGCTACGGAGAGGCGCGAACGCGCGAGCTCTACGTAACCGCCGGGCGCAATCTTGTGACCAGCGCCCTCGCGCGCGCTGATCGGTACGCGCTGATTCCGGCTGCGCTGACGGTCCGCGGTGACGACCTGGTCGCATCGCAGACGAGCGTGATGCCGGAGAGCGTCTACCCGATCATAGCGGCGAGCGCGGCGTACCCGCGACTGCACTCGTTCTACGATCGCAACGGCGCCGGGAGCTGGGTTCTGAGCGTCGTGCCGATCAACACGATGCGTATGGACGCCACCGAGTGGCGGTTCGTCGTCGAGTATCCCAGGCTGCGCACCTTCTACCTGGTGTTCGCCGGTGTTCCCGCCTTCGACCGGATGGAACTGTTCGGCCTGACCTGGCGCAACGCGCCCGACTTCGAAATCTACAGCAAGGGCCGCCACTACGACCCGTCCACGCGAGCACTCTACATCAAGTACTACGACGACTCGACCCGCCGGGACATCGTGCTCCACTTCTGACGCTATGGCAAACCCGCGATTTCATCAGCTGCGATCGGCGTGCGACTTCTACTTCGTCAGGCACGGACAGAGCCACAGCAACTCCGAGCAGCGCATCCAGGGACATACCGAATCGCCGTTGTCGCCTCGCGGGGTCGAGCAAGCGAACGCCGCCGCCGAGTGGTTCCGACCGGTCGGCGCCGACCGCGTCTTTTCGTCGCCGCTCCAACGGGCGCGCGATACGGCAGAGCCGATCCTTCTGGCGTCGGGCGCGGACACGCTCGAAATACTTCCCGACCTGATCGAGCTCGACACGGGCATCTACACCGGCAAGGTTTTCGTCGATCTGCCGGGACTCGACGAAGAGCTCTTCCGCGCGTTTCGCGTCCGGAGTTGGGAAGTGGTGCCGGGCGCTGAACGGATCGAATCGCTCCTGCGCCGCGCGCACGCCGTATGGGACCTTCTGCTGCAGCACGCCGCCGAAGGCCGCACCCGGCTCGTCTGCGTGACACACGGCGGCTTCATCCAGTGGATCGTGAAGGCGACGATGGGCGACCGGGATCCGAAGTGGATGCCGCTCATCCGGACGTCGAACTGCGGGATCTTCCACTTCCACGCCGAATCGACGCTGAGCGATCCCGGATCATCACCGCCGCACCCGAACACCGGCTACTACGGCCAGTGGATGCTGATCGATCACGTCCCGTACTGAGC